>CAKSWL010000122.1 GCA_934511335.1 uncultured Cloacibacillus sp.
GTGTTCCAGGGAATGAGGACGGAGAGCAGCGTACCGGCGTCCTCAAGCGAACGGGAGAGCATCCGGGGGTGCAGCCCCGATTTGTCAAAGGCCGATTTGAACATCGTCCCCGGCATCGCGATCGAAAGGTACTGGTCGCCTAGGAAGATGTCGCAGACGAAGCAGGACATGATGACCGCCGTGACCATCCCGCCGACAGATTTGATCGGCTTCATGATCGCCTCAAGCATGACCTTAAGGTAACCGCAGACGTCCATCGTCGAGCCGAAGGTGAAGGCGCAGAGGATGAGGGAGATCGTATGGTTCATCGACTGGAGGCCGCCCGCCTCCATCAGCGTAACGATGTCGTTCGCCGCCTCCAGGGCGACCTTGGGGTCAAAGTTGATGCCGTTGTCGGCCAGGATCTTCGCAAGAGCCGCCGCGTCTTCTCCGGCGCCTACGATCTCGGCCGAAAGGGCGGGGACGTAGCCGTTCTGCATGATTTCGAGGATGTCTCCGAAGCCGGTCCCCTCAACGAGGGCAAAGACGACGGCGACGAAGATGCCGGTCCAGAGGGCGGGCAGGGCGGGCTTGCGCATCGCCGAGAGGACGATGACCACGGCGGGGGCGAGGAAGGCTATCGGGCTGATCCAGAATTCGGCCGCCAAGATGCTCTGGATCGCTTCGATCTTTGAGTAGTCCAGCGTGCCGCCCGCGTAACGGGCCCCCAGCACAAGCGTGATTAATACTACGATGACGTATGTCGGTCCGGTGGTCCAGCACATCGCGCGGATATGCTGGAAGAGATCCGTGCCAGCGACGGCGGGGGCTAGGTTCGTCGTGTCAGACAGGGGCGACATCTTGTCGCCGAAGTAGCCTCCGGAGATGATGATGCCGACCGTGAGCGGCGCGGGGATGCCAAGTCCTATGGCGATGCCCAAGAGCGCGATGCCGACCGTCCCCGCCGTGCCCCAGGAGGTGCCCGTCGCCAGCGAGACGACCGAGCAGACAAAGAGCGTCGCGAAGAGGAATATTGAGGGCGAAAGTATTGAGAGCCCGTAGTAGATCATGCTGGGGACGACGCCGCTGCTGATCCACGTACCGATGAGCGGCCCGACGGTGTAAAGGATGAGGCAGGCCTGCATGCCTACCATGATGCCGTCGATGATGCCCTTCTCAACCTTTGAATAAGGGTTGCCGAGATAAAATACGCCAATCAGTCCGGCAAGAAGCGCGCCGAAGATGAGGACGATGTGGATGTCCGTCTCCCAAACGAGGGCCGCGGCGGCGATCATCGCCGCAACCACGAGAAAAACTAGAATAGACAAGCCTAACGATGGTATTTTCGGTTCTTTTACCTGCTCCATAATAAAGCAACTCCCCTTTCATTTTGTAAAGATAATGCGAAGACAAAAAGAGAACGTCAGCGTATTTTAGCTTTTGACGACCACCTCCTCGGCAAATAATATGTAACTGAAAACAGAAAACTGTGAATAAAAAAAACTCCGCCTCCACCGATATTTGACAACCCTTATATCTCGTTTGTCTATACATCTGTGATAAGAATACCATATATACAATTGATATATCTTAACTATTTATTTTTTTATGTTCACATTTCGCAGGCAAAAAAAATAGTTGAAGGTTCGGAGGTTTCACGCTAGAATAGGACGGTACGCGGGATGCGCTCCCGCAAGAACAAGAGAGTATATAAACTGAAGGAGGACTTCTTACTATGGCTAAAGCGACAGTTGATCAGTCAGTCTGCGTGGGCTGCGAGGCCTGCGTGGGCGTGTGCCCCACATCGGCGATATCGATGAACGACGGCAAGGCGCTCGTCGACGGAGATGCCTGCGTGGAGTGCGGCGCCTGCGTGGCGACCTGCCCGGTAAGCGCGATTTCCCAGTAAGTTTTATCTTGCGGAAAAAATAAAAAACAGGCCGGAGAAGTACTTCGGCCTGTTTTTTATTTCAACCGGCCCGCTTTTGCGGTTCAGCGCTGGCCGTAGCGTCCCGCCACGTCGGCGGAGAGGAGGCGTGCCTCTTCCCTCGTGAGAGGCACGCCTCCGCCGCAGCTCTGGGTGAGGAAAAATATCTTTGCGAATATTTCAAGCATACCGCACCGAAGCGCCGCCTCTTTGAGCGAGGAGCCGACGCAGAGGACGCCGTGGTTCGCCAGCAGCACGCCGCCGCCGCTTCCCAGCGCGCCGACGGCGCTGCGCGCAAGCTCCGACGTGCCGATCGGCGCGTATTCCGCGACGGGGATCTCTCCGCCGAAGAGCACCGCCTGATTGTCGGTCAGCACGGGCAGCGGCCGGCGCAGCGAAGCCGCCGCCGTAGCGTACACCGAATGTGTATGGATGACGGCGGCGGCATCGGCGCGCGCTAAGTAAACGGCCCGGTGAAGCTCCCTCTCGATCGAGGGGCGGCGCCCGCCCTCAAGCACTTCGCCGTCAAGCGACAGCTTCGGCAGGTCTTCCGGCGCAAGCGCGGCGTAATCCATCCCGCTCGGCGTGATGATAAACCCTTTCGCGCAGCGGACGCTGAAATTCCCTCCCGTCCCCTGCACGAGTCCCTTTTCCAGCATTTCACGGGCTGTGGCGATGATATCGGCTCTTATCTCAAAATCAGTCATAGTTTATCCTCGATAATTTTATTGTCAGCGGCAGCATCAGCAAATTGATAAAGGCCATGGAAAGGAAGATGGCGACGATCGTCATGCCGGCGGCGATCATCAGCGCCGTCAGCGCCGCCGCCGTCACCATCCCCAAAGAATCTATGATGTTGAGCGAGGCGATGACGCGCGCCATGTGCGATTCGGGCGTCATCCGCTGCATCATCGCGTACATCGGCACGCTGTAAAGGCCGCCGCAGGCGGCGATCATGAACATCGAGAAGATTATCCCCGCCGACCGCGGCCCGCGGACGAACTGCCAGACCGATATCAGCTCGCGCCCCGCGGGCGCGGCGGCGCTGAATATATACAGCGTCGTGATAAACAGGCTCATCCCCACGAGGCTGCAGGAGAGATATTTCCCCGACACACGCCCTTTAAGCAGCCTGTTGCAGAAGGTCGCTCCCGCGCCGACGCCGATGGAGAAGATCACGAGAAAGAGGGTAGATACCTGCTCGTCGCCGCCGATCGTATCTTTGGCGAAGGAGGGGAACTGCGCGAGGAAGACTGAGCCGAGAAACCAGAACCAGCTGATGCCGATTATCGAGCGAAAGACGTCCCCGTTCGACAGCGGGTAGACGAGCATTTCCCAGGTGGAGCGAAAGATGTTGCGGTCGACCCGAAGCCAGGGAGAGGCCGGTTCGGCCGGCGGGATGAAGCGGCTTGCGGCGTATCCCGCGACGGCTACGCCGACGACGCCCGCCGAGATGTAGTGGCGTCCCAGCGGCGAGAGGATGAAGAGGCCGCCGCAGAGGGTGCCGGTGAGGATCGCGATGTTCGTCCCCGCGTTTACGAGGCCGTTGCCGGCCACCAGCTCCTCGTCGTTGAGATGCTGCGGCAGGATGCTGAACTTGAGCGGGCCAAAAAAGGTCGACTGCGTCCCCATACAGAAGAGCAGGAAAACCAGCCACCAGAGCCGCGTCGTCTCGAAGGCCGCCGCCGTGAGGCACATGAGGATTATCTCCGCCAGCTTGATGAGGCGGATGAGAAACGACTTCTCGTATTTGTCGGCGAGCTGCCCCGCGAGCGAGGAGAAGAGGAAAAAGGGCAGGATGAAAAGCCCCGCCACCGCCGTGATCATAATCTGGGCGTTGACCTGATATTCTTGCGCAAGGCGGAAGGTGATGAGGATCACGAGCGCGCTTTTAAAGAGATTGTCGTTAAAGGCCCCGAGAAACTGGGTCAGGAAGAGCGGCAGGAAGCGGCGCTTCGTAAGGAGGGAGAACTGTGTTTTTATAGCCCCTTCCCCCCTTGATCTTTAGGCTTCACGTCGTCCAGCGAAATCCCGCGCGTGTGCTCCGTCTTTGCCCACTTGCCCTGGTCCTTCGCGAGGAAGGCGGCTTTGAAAAGGATCGGTATCCAGGTGAGGCCGAACCAAAAATAGGCGAAGGTGTCCTTAACGTAGCGCAGGGTGAATTTTTTTTCGTGCATAGAGGGGCCTGCGATGGCGCAGAGGAGGCAGAAGGCGATGATCGAGAATATCGGCAGGCCGAAAAACAGCGTCCATTCAAGCATCGACTGCGGGATGTCCGACGAGGGATAGAGCACCATGTTGTTTATCAGAGTAAATGCCATGCCGGCGATCATGATGATTATCCCCAGACACGACTTGGCGGGAGCGAGCAGATAGAGGAAGAGGTCGAGATATTGCAGCCGGCGCGTCACGAAGAAGGCCTTCAGCGAATCCCAGCCGTAGTTCCAGAATACCCAGTAGTGCCCCTGCATCCAGCGCGTGCGCTGGCGTTTGGAGACGGCGATGTCCTGCGGCTTTTCGTCGTAGATCACCGCGGCGTCGTTCCAGTGGACGAGGCTGCCCGAAAGGATGAGGCGCGTCGACATCTCCAAATCCTCCGTGAGGCTTTGGAGGTCCCAGCCGATACGTTCCAGCGTCGCCGTGCGGATGACGAGCCCCGTGCCGCCAAGCGTGCATGAGAGTCCCCAGAGGCCGCGCGCAAGCTGCCAGAAGCGGTTTGTAAACCAGTAGGCGAGCGCGTAGGAGCGCGTCAGCCAGTTGTCGTCGGGGTTCTTCACATCGAGCACCCCCTGTATCGCCTCCGCCTCCGGATGGAGCTCCATGTAGTTGTTCATCTCCATCAGGAAGTTGCGGTCGGCAAGGTTGTCGGCGTCGAGCATCGCAAGCGCATCGTATTCCGCGAAGGGGATCTTCGTCAAAGCCCAGCGAACGTTCCAGGTTTTGCCGTTATGCTCGTCGTCAAAACGCTCGAGCGCCACGGCGCCGTTCTCGCGCGCGAGCGCCGCGGTGTTGTCTGTGCAGTTGTCGCAGGAGGCGTATACCTTATAACAATTCTTCGGGTAGTTCTGCTCCGCGAGGCTTTTGAGAAGCGGCACAATGACCATCGCCTCGTTGTGGGCGGGCACGAGCACCGCGAAACGGCGATAGCGCTTCGCCGGCGGCATCTTTTTCTGGTTCCAGAAGCCGCGCAGGCCGACGATTATCTGATATACGCCGTCGCACATCAGCGCGCCGAGCAATGTATAGAGGACGAACTGGATCAGCCACCAGCCCCACCATATCAACCAATGGAAAAGTTCCGTCTTATCCATAATAAGGCCACCTCTGTCTCATTTTCACACATACTGTAATCATACCCTCGCAGCGGGCGGATGACAACTTCCAAGCCGCCTTATCTGACGATGATTTTTTCTATCAGGTTCTTTTCAAGTATCAGATCGTTGTATTTGAGCCGCCGCTCCACCTCGTCGGTCAGCAGATCGTAGGCGGAACAATCGAGGCGTTCGCCGCTGCCCAAGTCTGTAGCGTGCCCGGCGGCGGGCTCCACGTAGACGTTTCCCTCGATGTAGCTGCCGTTGCGGAATATCACGGGGCCTCCGGCCTCCTTGTCCAGCAGATCGGTGCCGAAGGCGGTGGTGATGCCCAGCCCCAGCAAACCGGAGACCGTCGGCAGGATGTCCATCTGCCCGACGTTTTTTTGCACGACGCGCGGAGCCTTCGCCGTCTCCGGCGTGCGGAAAAAGAGCGGGACGCGCCGCGTCGCCTTCCACTCGGCGGCCTCCTCTATATCCTTTCCAAGCAGCTTCTCCATATCTTTTTTGTAGGCGATCGGGATCGCCGGATGGTCTCCATAGACGACGACCAGACTCTTATCAAGCAGTCCTGAGGCTCTAAGCTTCTCGATAAAGACGCCGAACTGCCGGTCAAAGTAGTTTATCGAGAGAAGATAATCGCCGATCAGCGTCCCTTGCAGTTCGGGAGGCAGAGGCAGCGTATCCCGCGGCAGCTCCGCAAAGTCGAAGGGATGGTGGCTCGAAAGGGTGACGATAAACCCGTAGAAGGGCGTCTTCATCTCTGCGAATATTTCCAGCGCGCGCGAAAAAATCACCTCGTCGCTGAGGCCGAGACCGATCGCCTCGTCGTCAGGAAAGGTGTTTTGACTGTACTGCCGGTGGAACCAGAGCTTAGGATGCATCCTGTGGCAGTTCCAGAAGGCGCTGCGCGTGCCCTGCACGACGACGGCGCGCGCCCCCCGCCGGCGCATCGCGCGCGCGAGGGAATTGTAATCGTTGTCCGCGTAAAGCGTATAGGCGGCGCCGAAGGCGGCTGGGAAAAGTCCAGTGTTGGCCATGAACTCCGCATCCGAACTGTTGCCGGCCGCCACCTGGCTCCAGGTGTTGGGAAAATAGAGGCATTCTTCTTTAAAACGGTTGAGGTTGGGCGTCACGGGGACGCCGCCGATCTCAAGGTCCACGACGAAATATTGCAGCGCCTCGCACTGCACGAGGATGAGGTTCTTCGCGCGCGTCTTCCAGTGCGGCCTAGGGCGGCGGCGCTCAAACCAGCCTCTGATCTCGTCTATGGTCTTCTGCGGCACGTTCTGCGGCTCCAGCGCCTTGTGCGTCAGCGCAAAGAAGTCCCACCAGTGAAAGGCGGCGGTGCCGACCCAAGCGCAGACGGAGAGGCGGTCGTACATCGCGTTGATGATGTTCGGGCGGA
>CAKSWL010000123.1 GCA_934511335.1 uncultured Cloacibacillus sp.
ACAGCGTTGATAAAGGTCCTGTTGTCTCGCGCGTTGCCGCCCCACGTCCCCTTTCTGCCTGGCAGGAGAGGTTCCAGTAATGCCCATACTTCGTCGCTTATTTGGATACGCTGCAACCTTCGCACCGGCGGCGTTTTCCGCGCCGGCGCGCGACTAGTCGAATTTGCTTTTCTTAGTCACCCACCAAGGAGCCATCGACGAATCTTTATGCGATTTAAAGACCAGCTCACTGACTGTGGCCAGTAGGCTGTTGATTCGCGACGAAAATATAAAGAGGGGAAAGATCACAAGCAGCGGCAGCCTCGATAGGTCCTCACGTTTTCTTTCCGAGATGAATACGAGCGAGGTCACGTACATGGCCGAGAGCAAGATAAAGTAAAAGAAGTACACGGTGGAAAGAAGGCTCAGGACATAGCCGAGCGGATATGCCCAAAAGAGCCAGAGCGTGTATGTGAAGATGACGAACGGCAGGACTATCTGAGAGTAGAGCCCGTTGAGAACGGCCATGATAAAGTTCGGCCAGCCAAGCAGCCGCACGCTGAAAGCCCGCCAGTGTTTTTTGAAATAAATGAAGGACAGATCTCCGTCCCACCGCAGCCGTTGTCTGAAATAGCCGGCGAAGGTGTCGGGGACATCCGTGTGCCCCATCGCCTCGGGGTCGAATATGATCCGGACCTTTCCGCCGTAGCGCCCGATGTACTGTTTTATACGCAGTGTTATGTCAAGATCCTCCGCAGTGCCGGCGTCCCACCCGCGCAGCAGTTCTACGACCGAACGCCGGAATATTCCAAAGGCTCCGGAAACATTGTTGACGATATTGAATTCACTGAGCCCGGTCTTGGTCGTCTGTATCGAAATGAAGTATTCTATCGCCTGCAGCGAGGCCGCCAGCGAGCTATCGGCGTTGCGGACGCGCAGGCAGCCGGAGACGGCCGCTACAGAGTCATCCTCGAAGTGACGCACAGCACGCTCGACCATGTTGTTGTCAAAGGAAGTGTCCCCGTCAAGGACGAAGATTATCTCACCTCTGATGTAGTTAAGTCCCGCGTTGATGCTGGATACGCGGCCCCCTCGCTGCCACTTAGGGACGACCTTGAGGCTTCTTCCCGCGAAGTTCCGCACATAAGCATTCATCTCAAGAGCCGCCTCGTAGGTCTCACTGTTGCATGCCGCACCGTCGATCATCACGATGAGTTCTATCCTACCGGGATATATCTGCTCCGTAAGCGAACGAATTGTTCTCTGCACATCACGCCCCTCGCTGTAGCAGGTTATGATACACGAGACCGGCGGGAAATACGCCCTTCTGAGCCTCTCTCTCCGGCGTTCCCATATATACTTCACTACCCCCGCATATATAAGCAACGTGTAAGGCAGTTCGTAAAATATGATAAAGGGGATGAAGCGCATAATGAGCGGCCATACGTCTTTACTCAACACAGGCTCTATTATGGGGCTCAGAAGCAAAAGGATTTGCTCATACATCATCAATAGCGCGCTATCTTCCTCATGCTAACTTGGCAAATTTTTTCAACAGCTCGTCGGGAGGCAGGGACTCATCTTCCGCGGAGACAGATAGGCATTTCACGGAAAGACGCAGCTTTTCCGCCCCCGGTCCCTCAAACAGCGAGCCCACATCTTCCAGCCTGCCGGCCAGCACCCGTCCTCCATCCAGGGCGGTGCGCGGCAGTATGAGCCAAAATATGCCGTCGCCATCCAGCACGGAAACGTCCGTCTCGCGTACCAATGCCTTTATTCGCGTATCTAATTCGGCTATCACCCTTCTCAGATCGGCTGCGCCGATGACCTCTTCTGCATCCGACAGGCCGGATAGTTTCACTCTCAGAAGAGAGAAATCCTCGTCAGGGTAGCGGCGGCGAAGGCTCAGCAACCACTTTATTATGCCGCAGAATATCTGCATGCTGACGACGTTGGTATCGCCAAAGAGCATGAATTCCTCGGATATAATACCGGCGCGCACCGCCTCCGCGCCCCTGTCGCTCAGCCTGTAGCCGTAGAAATTGTTGACCGCCAGTTCGCTGGGCGGCGACTTGGTGGCGCAGTTGAGACACGAGACTCTGACGTCAGGATCAACAAAAGCGGAACCACAGTCCTCGCACTGGTACGACTCAAGCGGATGGTCGTAATCACTGCCGATATGGCGCAGTTTGGCGTCACAGCGCGGGCAGGACAGCGAAAAGCCCTGCCGGAACTCCGCCTCAGGGGCCACGCAGCCGCAGGTAAAGCAATGGACCATTCTCTTTCTGGCGATATTCAGGCTGCCACAGTCAGGACAGATATCGATATAATTGAGATAGCCGGTCTGGCATTTAGGACAAAGCCTAATCCGGTCATACACCGTAGTCTGCTCTATATAGCCGCACCGCTGCAGGCTTCTGATCCATTCTGTCGCCTTCATCATTTCCGCACAGTCGAATATACGGCTGTCGTATGGCTGGGCTCCGCAGCCATCCCAATGTCTGTAGCCGGCCGCCGGATCATGTTCCATGACCGCCGCGGCGCTCGGATAACCGTATATCCATTTCGACCCCGGAACGCAGTAGGGCTTCAGCTCGCAGCCGCCTCGCACGTACATGTAGCTTAGCATCCGCAGTTTATAGCTTCCCCGCAGCGATGATATTTTTATCCGCTCTCCCCGGCTCAATATCGCCTCTCCCTCCCTCGCGACAGCCTTCAAATCATCGAAAATGCCGTCCGCAAGAACATCGATGCTACGTACAGAATGGGTGAAGTATAGCGGGGCGTAGCAGAAGACGGGGCTTTGGCGAAGCATCGATATATTTTTATAATACTCAAGCTCATAGCCCGGCTCGAGCCGCGAAGTGTCGATCACCACCGTGGCGGGCTCCCGCTCCGCGGCAATGAGCTCCGCCACCGACCGGTAACGGCGGGCGGCGCCCTCCGCCGTGCCGGCGGCAGCGGAGGTAAGTAGCAAAACGGAATATTTTTTCATCTCTAAAATCCGCTCCTAACGAAAAAATCTTATGCCCCAGTCGACACGGACCGGCATACCGTTGACGCTCTCCTCAGGCAAAAGGCGTTCGTCTGGTTTTAAAAAGACGACGATGCCGCGCCGGCCGGAGAGTATCGTGTCGGAGAGGCCTCCGGGGACGCTGCCGGCGTTCAGCGGCGGCTCCGCCACCGTCGCACCAATTGTCCTGCCGCTGCCTGGGAGGTGCACTTTTACGGTGTTTCCGGGGCGCACCCGCTCGTCATAATTCTCTGGAAAAACATAGGCTACGATGTATGGCTCCTCCGGATCGGCGATCCGCAGCAGTTCACGCTCGCCCGCCGTGTCGTAACCGGCGGTGACGGAAATAGACTCGACTCTTCCAGCCCGCGGGGCGTATAACGTGAGCGGGGCGCTCATTTTCTTCTCCTGCATCTTTGCATACCTCTTCAGATATATTTTCCTGATCTCGGCGCTTTGGTCCGGCGGTACGGCGGCGGAGCGCCGCCACGCCTCACGGTCGTTTTGCGCGGCGATCAGCCGTTCTTTAGCATGATTGTATTCGGCGCGCGTGGCCGCGCCTTTTTTCATCAGCTCTTTCATGACGCGCTCCTCGTTGGCAAGATGTTCTATTAGGCCGTTCATGTAAACCGGCGGCTTGAGACGCGGCGCGGCGGCAGTCCCTTCCAGCGCCTCAAGCTCGGCCTTCACCCTTTTCAGCTCCGCCGCCGCGGCCTCCGGAATAGACCTCTTTATCTCGAGCAGCGGGCTGCCGGCGTTCACATTTTCTCCCGGCTTCACATACACCTTCGTCACTACCCCCGCCTCAAGGGCCTTCACAGGGTAGACATCCATCGCCACCGCTCCCGAAGAAGAAACGAAGAACCATTTCGCCCCCAGCGACAGAAGCAGCCACAAGAACGGCGCGAACACGACTGCCAGGATCAGCCACCAAACCGCCTTTGAAACCTTCCTCCTCGCCGGCGCATAATTTATCTTCATCCCATCCTTATTCTCGGGATTTTCTTTTTTTACGAACGATATTTTCATCAGCGCATCACCTCGTAATCTTTCCAATCCTGCACTATGATCCCCTTATAATTACGCCTTGGGGCCAACTTTTCGTCGATACCGCGCATAGAGGCGGAAAAACCATCCATTCCCACGGCGGCGTAGCTCTCGCTTTTAGGGAGTCCTTTCTCCACGCTCTGCGCCAGCACAAAATCGAACTGCGGAAAACGGGAAAGAATCCCGGACATCCTCGCGGCGACTCCCGCGGCGTTCGCGGAATAGATCATCGGCGCTATATAGCCGACGTCCGAGGCCGGTAATCTTTCGGCGAGGATCTTCCCCAAAACGTCCTCAAGGTATCGCGGGTGCAGCGAGAACGAAACCGGCAGCCGCCCCGCTGCGCGCCTCGACTCTTTGACCGTGTCGATGAGAAACTCCAGCAGCTTCGGGCGCTGCTCCGCCGCCCCCGGAAGGGAGTCCGGTTCTATGTCAAGATGTATGCCGCTGAAATCAAATGCAGACATGAATTTGATTATCAAAATCAGCTCCTCCCTCTTTTCGGGATAAAGCCAAGTCGGCTCGCCGAGCAATAGTTCCGGGGATATCCCCATCGCCGCGGCCTCCGAGAGAAGCGCCTGCAAATCATGCCGTGCCTCCTTATCTTTAAAGCTGCGCAGCTCTTTGTCCGTAAACGAGATCAACATCCTCTCAACGCCGCGCTCTTTCAGCCGAACCAGCGCGCGCCCCCGCGAGGCGGGAGAGAGAAACGGTGCGGCCTCCCATACGTAAACGCCGCCAGGCAAAAATTTCGCATCATATTGGGGGCCCTTCGCCATGCCTGGGGCGGCGGCAAACGCCGCGGAGGGGCCGGAGAGCCAAAGAGGAGACAACATCGCCTCTATCGCTCCCGAAGAGGCCACCGCGGCACGCGCCGACGGTTCGCCGTCACGCCCGCGCGGATAAGCGTAACTGAGGATATCGGCGCCGCTTTCCATAAAGAGAAGATACGAATCAAGCACATCCGCCGCCACACGGTAATACTGATAGCGGCTGCTTTGCAGCTGCTCAAAAGTATCTCCGGCCAGCGAAGCGTGCCGCAGCAACCTTTCACGGACACTTTCAGATATGGCCCGCAGTCGTGAAAGCTGGGCCTCAATATTCGCCGAGGCATAAGCCGCATAGGAAAGAGCCTCCTCCGCCTCCCCCTCCAGCTTCATACGTGTAAAGAGCGCCTCCCGTTCGGCTCTTTCATAATCGGCGCGCGCGGCAAGATTTGCCTTGTCTTCCGGCGACAGGGCGCTCTTTATAGGCTCCGATATACTGAACCCCAGGTAGACGCCGCTGCCAAAGTCGCCTGGCTCCTCCTTGCTGCCGGTAACGCCGACGGTAATAGTGCTTTCGCGATCTATCCTCTTCGTAACCTCGACAAGCTTCGCGTATTTTTCCAACCCCTCCCGCCTCATCAAAATAGCGGGGTTCGCGGCGACATCCGCGGCGGCTCCCTCAAATGCCGGCAAGGTCGGAAAGGAAGGTTCTTCGGGCATCGGCCACATCACGCCGGTGGCGAGGCGCAGCACATGGAGCGCCTGTACCCTCCGCAGATTTGAAACGGCGACATCACGCTTTGCCATGTCGAAGGCGGTGCGGAACTCAAGGTTGTCAGCCTCCAGCAGCAGGGCCGCCGCTCTTCTCGTATTCAAATGCCGCGTCACATCTTCCTGCGAGCTGAGGAAAATCTTTGCCAGCTTGATCTTTTGGGACTCAACCCATAAAACGGCATACGCCTTTCTCAGAGCCGCCAAATTATGAAGGGCGAGCAGCTGCGGCCGGTATTTGGAATCTATCGCCGCAATCTCGGCGTTGAGCCTGTTTATCTTGAGCTTGTTCCATGTTCCAAAAAGCGGGAAACTTAGCCCCGCCCCCAAAGTAAATTTCTCATAGCTTACATTGCTTGTACTGCCGACGTACTGAGGCTCGTCGCTATAACCGTATGAGGCGTTAAAAAAGTAACGTACACCCTCGCGCTGCCGCTCAAGCGCCTCGCCAAGCGAATCGCGCCGCATCGCAGAAATCGCGGCAAGCACCTCTGGACCATCGCCAACCCTGCTTTCAAGCTCCTCCAAAGCGGGGAAGCCCAGAGCCATGTGCGGGCAAAAAGCAAAGGCATACACCGCCGCGACAAATATCACGGAACAAAAGACTCGCCTGGCAACGCGCCGCCTTCTAGTGAAGCAAAACCTTTTGATATCTACCACCGTCCATAAATAAGGATTTATCATCGTATATAAAAAAAGAGAGCTTGTATGTATATTAAATATACATACAAGCTCTCTGCGTATTAATTGTGATTTTTTATTATCTACATAACTGACTGACTGACTGACTGACTGACTGACTGACTGACTGACTGACTGACTGAGCATGCCGCACCCTCGTTTTTTGTCAATAGCGCTTTAAACATTTTTTGCACTCTTCCATAATGTTTATCGATTCCGTTATTATATTGGGTGATATTATATACTATAAACGCATTTTCTCAAAGCAACAAGACTTAGGTAAAAAACCATGCCGTTTATTCGCCAAGCTCGAAATATATGAGACAGGAGACAGCAAATCGGCGTGAAAAGGCTCAGTCCGATAT
>CAKSWL010000124.1 GCA_934511335.1 uncultured Cloacibacillus sp.
GAACTCGGACGGCAGACCAACGTGCCGACGCCTTATCATAAAATGATATATGATCGGTTTGCCGCAAAATAGAAAGCCCAAACGGCCGCCGCGGCGTCAGATATAAAAACGGGAGATTTCGCGGCGGCGCGCATAGATAACTCCCGTTTCTTCCATTTTTATGACATCTTTACAGCCTGGGGCAGCGTTTTATTACAATGTCCTATAATTTATCTTATGTTACACAAAACCCCTCTCACGATATCGCAAGAGGGGTTTTGTGGGTGATTTCAGGCTTTTTTCCAGCAGCGCCTTCGCGGCCTTTTCAACTTATTTTATCGCGTTAAATCACGCCGCCTTGAACTTTTTTATTACCGTGCGTTAGAGAGCGTTCTTTACTATCTGGATGAAGCTTTCCGGCTTCAGCGAAGCTCCGCCGACAAGCACGCCGTCGATATCGGGCTGCGCGATGATGCCTTTAGTGTTTTCCGGCTTGACGCTGCCGCCATACAGTATGATGAGCTCTTCAGCGGTCTGCGGGCAGAAATTATCTTTGGCAAGACCGCGGATAAACTGGCATACATCTTCCGCGTCGGCGTCGCTGGCCGTCTTGCCCGTGCCGATGGCCCAGACCGGCTCGTAGGCGACGATCACCTTTTCGGCGACTGTTTTGCCCTCCAGGCCCTTAAGTCCTTGGTCAAACTGTCTTTTGATGACGTCGAAGGCCTTGCCGGCCTCGCGCTCCTCGAGCGTCTCGCCGACGCAGAGGACGGCGGTAAGCCCGCCCGCGATCGCCGCGAGGACCTTTTTGTTAAGCTCGTCGTCTATTTCACGGAAGATGTGGCGTCTCTCACTGTGGCCGATCAAGACGTGCGTCGCGCCAATCTCCGTGAGCATCGGCACCGATATCTCACCGGTGAAGGCGCCGCTTTTTTCCCAGTGAACGTTCTGCGCGCCGATGATCACCGGCATCCCTTCAGCGCCCCCGACGGCGGTGAGAAGCGAGACGGCGGGTACGAAGAAAGCTATCTCTTCTTTGCCATCAGCGACGGCTTTTCCCACTTCTGGAGCGGCCTTTACCTCCGCACCAAACTTGTTAAGAAATTCACTTGTTGCCTGCGGCCCGTTGAACATCTTCCAGTTGCCTGCGATAAATTTTCTGCGCATAAAAATACATTCCCTTCTATATTGTCGGCCGCTCAGCGGCGGCTTTTCCGCCGCCCGGCGGTTATGCCCTGCTGCCGCTGATATAGGAAAAGGGCGGATAATATCCGCCCTTTGTGCCGCAATTTTTATCTTTTAATCTAAAACGTAGGGCTCTATACCGGGAAGACTCTTTCCCTCAAAAAATTCAAGACTCGCGCCGCCTCCCGTGGAGACGTGCGAGACTTTGTCCTCCATCTTGAAGAGCGCGATCGCGGCGGCCGAGTCTCCCCCGCCGACTACCGTCAGCGCGCCGCCGGCGGTGGCTTCGGAGAGCGCTTTGGCGACCGCTTCCGTACCCTTCGCGAAGGCGGGCATCTCAAAGACGCCCATCGGCCCATTCCAAATGACGGTTTTCGCCGCCTTGATCTCCTTGGCGAAGGCCTCCGCCGTCGCGGGGCCGATGTCAAGTCCCATCTGGTCCGCGGGGATCGCACAGGCGGCGACGACTGAGGCGGGAGAATCGGCCTTGAACTCCGGCGCGGTGACGACGTCCGTCGGCAACATGATCTTCACGCCGAGTTTTGCCGCTTCGTCGAGCATCTTCGCCGCGAAGTCAAGCTTCTCCGTCTCGCAGAGCGATTTGCCGATCTCTTTGCCCTGCGCTTTGAGGAAGGTAAAGGCCATACCGCCGCCGATGAGGATGACATCTGCTTTTTTAAGCATGTTCTCCACCACCGCTATCTTGTCGGATACCTTCGCGCCGCCGAGAATGAGGATGAATGGTTTTCGCGGCTCGTCGCGCGCCGCGGATAGCATCGTGATCTCACGCTCGATGAGCTTGCCAGAATAGGAGGGCAGTATCTCCGCCGCCGCCCTTGTCGAGGCGTGCGCCCTGTGAGAGGCGCTGAAGGCGTCCATCACGAAGACGTCGAAGTTTTTCGTGAGCCGCCGGGCGAATTCCATGTCGTTCTTCTCTTCTTCTGGATGGAACCTGACATTTTCCAGCAGCAGCACTTCGCCCTCTTTCCACGAGGCGACGGCCTCGTCAACCTTTTCACCAACGCAGTCGGAGACGAAACGCACAGGCCATCCTGTAAGCTTTGCAAGCTCATCGCCCACCGGCTCCAGCGTGTATTTGAGGTTGACGGTCCCCTTCGGCCTGCCGAGATGGGAGACCAAAGCAATCTTCGCGCCGGCGTCGCGCAGGGCCGTGAGTGTGGCGAGATGGGCTTTGATGCGCGTATCGTCGCTGACCCGACCGTCGGCTAAGGGAACGTTGAAGTCTACCCTCACCAGAACCTTTTTGCCCGAGACGTCCGCTGGTGAAAAGGTTTTCAGGCGCATGGCTTAGAGTCCCTTTTTAATGATGTAGTTAGCGAGGTCGATGACTCTGTTGCTGTAGCCGCACTCGTTGTCGTACCATGAAAGGAGCTTGATCATCTTGTCTCCCATCGCCATGGTGTGACGCGGTGCGAATATCGATGAGTTGGTGTCGCCGACGAAGTCCATCGAGACGAGGTCTTCCGGCTCATACTCAAGGATGCCCTTAAGGTAGCTCTCGGCCGCCTCTTTCATTGCGGCGTTGACTTCGTCCACCGTCGCCGCCTTTTCGAGGACGACCGTGAGGTCCACTACCGACACGTCGGGGGTGGGGACGCGGAGGGCGAAGCCGTTGAGCTTGCCTTTTAGTTCCGGCATGACTTCAGATATAGCTTTGGCCGCGCCGGTGCTGGTGGGGATGATCGAAAGCGCCGCCGCCCTGCCGCGCGAAAGGTTCTTGTGCGGGAAGTCGAGCGTCTTCTGGTCGTTTGTGTAAGCGTGGATGGTGTTCATCAGCCCCTCTTTGATGCCGAATTTATCCTGAAGGACTTTGCAGACCGGTGCGAGGCAGTTCGTCGTGCAGGATGCGTTGGAGATGACGTTGTGCTTCTGCGGGTCGTAGACGCCCTCGTTGACGCCCATGACTATCGTGGCGTCGTGGTTCTTCGCGGGAGCGGAGATGATGACCTTTTTAGCGCCGGCTTCGATGTGCGCCTTAGCCTGATTGGCATCGGTGTAGCGGCCCGTGGATTCGATGACGAGGTCCACGCCCATCTCTTTCCAGGGCAGCTTCGCGGGATCGGGTTCGGCGAGAGCCTTGATCCGGTGTCCGTTTACGATGAGATAATCGTCCTCGACCTCGACGGTGCCGGGGAAACGCCGGAAAACTGAGTCATACTTAAGCAGATATGCAAGAGACGCCGGCGGTGTGAGGTCGTTTATTGCCACGATTTCAAATTCATTCTCTTTCCCGTTCGTGAAAAACGCGCGGAGCGAAAGACGTCCAATACGTCCAAACCCGTTGATTGCAACCTTGTACTTAGCCATTGTAAGTGCCTCCTTAGAATTTTTACCAATTCTTTGTGAAAAGAGGGATAAACCTATCATTTATCCCTCTTTTATGATTGTGCTACCATATTGCGTTTATGTCAAACTAAAAAATCTATTTTCTTTATATTAACACTCTTTATTTATTCGTCAAACTCATTCGCCGCTCTCAAGGTTCTCATGCAGCACGCGCAGGAGCTCTCCCAGAGAAACGGCGGAGAGGACGTCTCCGTGCGGACGATAGGGCATCATGCCGTCGAAGAGCTCGGATACGCCGCCCAGGCACCCATGGCGCAGATGCGAGTTGAAAGGGCGGATAAATATCCAGCCAAGGTCTTTGCGCGTAGGATTGTTTTTTAAGTACGCAGTGATAAACTGCCCCAACAGCCAAGCCCAGGCCATCCCGCGGTAGCGGGCTTTAAGGCGCTGATCAAGACGACCCTCGGAACGGCCCTTGAACTTATCGTGGCGCGGGTCGAGGGTGCGGAGGCCGTACGTCGTGTACAGCTCGTTCCAGCAGAGGCGCACCACGTTCTGCGCCGCCTCGGGCGAAAGCGGGCTGAAGGGCAGCGAGGCCGCCAGTATCTGGTTCGGGCGGATCGTGCCGTCGTTCTTGAAGGTCTCGGGGTCTACGCTGTCGTAAAGCCCCTTCAGGTCGAAGCTCCAGAAGGTATCGTTGAAGGACTTGGCGCACTTCTCCGCCGCCGTTTCAAACTTTTGGGCCGACTCGGCGCAGCCGCACGAAAGCGCGTATTTCTCGGCGCACTTCAGCGCGTTGTACCAGAGGGCGTTCACCTCGACGAGGTATCCTTTGCGCGGGACGACCACTTCGTCGCCGGCAACGGCGTTCATCCAGTATCTCGCAGGATTGGCCGAGGTCATGCGAAGAAGCATGTTCGTGTCGCAGACCACGTTGAGCTCGGCGATTCCGCAGAGATATTTCTCCGTGATTTTCTGAATCGCGCCGGCCAGTTCAGCTTTGACCTGGGGGTCGGCCTCTTTGTGGTGGGTAAGGTATTTATCCGCCGCGTAGACGAACCAGAGACCGCTGTCGATGCAGCCGAATTCACAGGAACAATCGTCGTCAAACTTCTCCGGCATCGCCCAGCCATTGTTTTCGGCGATCTCAAGCCAGTATTTGAGGGTCTTCGCCGCGACCTCTTCCCTGCCGGTGGCAAGGAGCAGTCCGGGAAGCGAGATAAAGGTATCGCGCGCCTTCGCGTCGACTGAGGGGTAGCCGGTATAGATGGGCGCGACGCTCTCAGGACGGTCGTCTACGAGGTGGTACGACGACGCGATCATATCCTGCTCCGCGCTGTTGAGGGCGGGGATATTTGCCTGTTCGAGGATGTTTTCAAATCTTTCCGCCGCCTCTTTCTCCATCGCGGCGAGCTCTTTGGGCGTGAAGCTCTGTGGCTTCTCCGAGAAGACCACGTAGACGACGTCGCCTTCGGAGATCTCATTGGAGATGAATCCCGGCGACCAGAGATGGTCGACAGAGGCGGACTCAGGGCGGTCGTCCTGTTCGTAGATGAGATTTTCAAACCAGAGGGGCTTCAGCGACCAGGTGCCGGCCGTAGCCATGCAGCAGCTGGCGTGTCCTCTTCCTTTGACGCTGATGCTGTGGGCGTCGTCGGAGGATACGCTGAACTCGTTTTTGCCCGACTCCGGGCATACCGTGTCGCTCAGCCGGTGGGCGAAGAGCGGACGCAGGTCGAGGCGGACCTTATCAGGAGCTGCCAAAAGCTCATACTTTATTACCGTGCATTCTTTACCGTGCGGCATAAAAATGGATTTTTTCAGGAGGATACTGTGAATTACAAAGAGCATACTGGGGAATGGATTTCCCTGATATTCCTGTAGGTATCTGTAGCCATCCGGGTAAACCAAATCCTTATAACGATTCGTGGATAGCTGGTATTTCTTGTTGCGGTCAAAAATGGTCTCTTCAATCTTGCTGACCAGGACCGAGTGCTGCCTTTTATTTTCCGGCCTCACGACAAGAAGCCCGTGTTCTCTCCTTGTGTTTGCCCCTATGACCGTTGAAAATCCGTAATTTCCGCGCCCGTTTGAGACAAGGAACTCCCTCCCGGCGCCTTTGTCATAGGTGTTAACGTCTGCCTTTCCTAAGTACATTGGCATCATCCCCCTTTGATTGCTTTTTAAGCATAGTTTCTAATTTCCGCCACCTATATTCTACCGTACTTTTGCTAATTGGTCTCGGTAAAGTTTGTCCAAGTTCCTTTAAAGTTATGCTCGGATTTTTTTTTCTCGCCATTACCAGCTCAAAGAGGGGCGCCGGCAGCTCTTCCAGCATACCTGCGTCTTCCATCTCACGGATCAGCGCCATCTGGCCGCGCGCCGCTTCGAGGCTCTTGTTGATGTTCGCCGCGTCACAGTTCACCAGCTTGTTCGCGTGGCTTCTCATCGAACGGTAGATCGCCGTCTCCTCCAGGTCGAGAGCCGTCTTCACAAGGCCGATCCGCGAAAGGAAGGTGACGATCTGCTGCTGGTCTCTCAGCATCAGCTCCCGGCATTCCATCTTCTTGCGCACCCCCACCGTAAAGCCGCAGGACTTCAAGATCGCCTGTGCGCGCTCCGCCGAGCCCTTGCCCAGCGGCGGGCGGATGACCAGATAATATCCCGCCTTTGGTATATAGAGGGCCCCGCTGCTGCCGAAGAGGCCGCGTACCCAGTGCCAGTTTCTCGCGCGCTGTCCCATCGCATTCGTCACGGCGAATATCTCCGCCGCCGCGCCGCTGCCCACCCCCATGCCGTCACAGAGCACCACCCACAGGCACCCTTTGCCGTCCTTGAACCAGCTGCCGTTGTCACCGCTGACCGACTCCCCGTCTCTGGGTCGCGCTGCCGCCCCCACACGAGCTGCCAGCCGGGGGCTTTCCCGGAAGCGCAGGCGCTGACCCTGGGTGGTGCGGGTCAGCTCGCCGGACTCCAGGGGGACGCCCATGGCGTGGGACAGCCTTCTCCGTCCCTCTGCCGCCGCCAGCTGGGACAGCTCCTGTCCGGTCAGCTCGATGACCCGTCGGCCTTGGCTGTTGCGCTGTACCGCCACGGCGGCGTTGACGCCGCTGCTGCGCAGGACGCGTTTTACTGCGGTGATCCCATTGCTG
>CAKSWL010000125.1 GCA_934511335.1 uncultured Cloacibacillus sp.
CTCCAGGACGTCGCCGCGCACAAGCCGCTGAGCCTCGCTCTTGGAATCATCCTCGGCCAGTATCATCTCCGGAAGTATCTTTACATTGTCAAATATCCCCAGCTCTTCGGCATCCGCCGCGAAGTCGCGCGCCTGGCGCGCGTCAGGCAGCAGCGCGAGCAGGGGGTATTTTATTCCGCGGCATACCCAAGGACGCATCGCCCCCTTAGAGGCGAGGTGCACCCCCCTGTTCCGCAGCCAAAGCTCTGAATCAAGCGCGGCGAGGGAGCTCCCCCGGCAGGTATCTTTATTCTCCGTCATTTAACCGGAAACCGTTAGCTTTCGACATCGCCCGATCGATATCGCCCTTGAGCCAAAGCTCAAGCGCCTCCCAAGCGACGTCCTCTATTTTATGCCATTCACGGCGCTGCTCCGGCGGTATCTTGCCGAGGACCCAGTCTTTGAGTTCCATCCGCTCGTCTGGAGAGCCGACGCCGATACGAAGACGCGGCACATCGAGCGTCCCAAGAGCGCCGATAATAGACTTCAGGCCGTTCTGCCCGCCGGCTGAGCCGCTTTTGCGCATGCGGATGCGGCCAAAAGGCAGCGCGGCGTCGTCCGATATCACCAGGATGTCCGCGGGTTCCAGGTTTTGATAGCGCGCGGCCTCGCCCACAGAGAGCCCGCTCAGATTCATGTACGTGTGCGGCTCTAGGAAGGCGGCGCGTTCCCCACAGCAGATGACCGGCCCCCAGTAGGCGCCGCGGAACTTGATCTGCGGCTCCCGCAGCCCCAGCCTCGCCACAAAGGAATCGACGATCGCCCATCCGGCGTTGTGGCGCGTCCATACATATTCATATCCCGGGTTTCCCAGGCCAACAATCAATTTCATGACTCATCATCCCGCAAATAAAACAAAAGACGCGTAATCTACTAAGCGTCTTTAACCGTAAACCGCGATATCAGCCGCCCGGGGTAAAAATCCAGGCTATAGGCGCAAAAGGGGCGGCAAAGCCCGACATCGGCCATAAAGGCCAATGTCAAGCCGCCGCGCGAACCGCCTGTATAGTCTGCAGACCGATTATTCCTCTTCCTTGGCCGCCTTGCCCTTGGCAACGACTTCGACTTCCTTGCTCTCCTCTTCGAGCGCTTCCGGCTCGTCGTCCGCCGACCGGAGGGCGGCGATGTGAAGAACGAGAATCTCGGGGGCCGTCAGGACGGCGACGCCTTCGGGGACGATAAGGTCTTTCACGAAGACTTCGGCGCCCATTTCGAGATCCTTCGCGTCGACAACGATCTCTTCGGGGATGTCGCTGGGCTGAACCTCAACGAGGACGAGGCGCGTATTGTGCGTGAGAAGTCCGCCCTCTTTGACGCCCTTCGCGGCCTCCGCGTTCTCGACGCGGATGGGGATCTCGACCTTTACCTTGTGGCCTTTAAGGACCTGATAGAGGTCGATGTGGCGGATTTGGCGTGTAAGCGGATGGCGCTGCACGTCGCGGATAAGCGCGGAGGCCGTCGTGCCGTCATTGATTGTGAGTTCGATGAGCGTCGTTTCTCTATGTCCGCTATTCGCCACCGGGGCGATCGCTTTCGTCAATACGGTACCGGCAAGGCCGTTTTTGTAGTCGGGGCCGTAAAGTACCACGGGAGTGAGATTCTTTGAGCGGATCTTGCGGCAGGCGCCCGTTCCGGTGACTTCTCTCTTCGTGAAGTCGAGTTTTACTGTCTGATTCTTAGCCATTGGTGTTTCCTCCTCAGTATTTTTTACACTTTTGTTTTTCTAAGACGATCTCCGCATCCGCTCTTAACGGAAGAGAATGCTCACTGAATGCTCCGAATGTATCCTCCTGAGCGCCTCGGCAAAGAGAGGGGCGATTGATAGCACCGTTGTCTTTTCGGTCTTTTTCTCGTCCTTGAGCGGGATGGTGTCGGTCAGAACCATCTCTTCTATGACGGAACTTTTGATTCTGTCGATCGCCGCCCCCGAAAGAACTCCGTGCGTAGCGCAGGCGTAGACCGTCTTCGCGCCGCGCTCTCTGAGCGCTTTCGCCGCCTTCACGATCGTGCCCGCCGTGTCCACGATGTCGTCCACGAGGATGCAGGTCCGGCCGTCGATATTGCCGATGATCTCCATTACCTCGCACTGATTCGCCACTTCGTGCGAACGGCGCTTGTCGACGATCGCGAGATCGGCGTTGTTGAGCTGTTCCGCAAATTTCCTCGCGCGCACGACGCCGCCGATGTCGGGGGAGACCACAGTCACCAAGTCGTTTTCGATCTCCTTCGCGAGATTGCGGCGGAAATACGAAGCAAGGAGGGGGATGCCGGTCAAGTGATCGACGGGAATGTCGAAAAATCCCTGTATCTGTCCCGCGTGGAGATCCGCCGCGATGACGCGGTCGGCGCCGGCCTTTTCAAGAAGGTTGGCAACCAGCTTCGCGGTGATCGGTTCGCGTGAACGAGTCTTCCTGTCCTGACGCGCGTAGCCGAAGTAGGGCATGACAAGGTTGACATGATAGGCCGAGGCCCTCTTGAGCGCGTCCACGATGATGAGCAGCTCGATAAGGTGTTCGTTGGCCGGCTCGCATGTGGGCTGCACCACATAGACGTCTGCCCCGCGAACGCTCTCTTCGATAGAAACGCCGATTTCGCCGTCGGAGAATCTGAATAATTTTGACGCGGAAAGAGGCACTCCGAGATTCATGCAGATATTTTCCGCAAACTGCGGATCCGCGCTGCCCGAAAATATTTTTACCTCTCGTAATCCTGCGGACATTTTGTTTTCCTCCTTAGTATAATCCCCTAAATTTTTATATTCTTATTTAACTTTACTTTTTCCTTTTAGCCCTGCGCCGCCGACTCCAGCCCTCAATATTCGTCTGCTTGGCCCGTCCCACGCCGAGCGCGCCGTCAGGGACGTCGCTGGTGATCACGGAGCCGGCCGCGGTCGAGACGTCGTCGCCCAGAGTGACGGGTGCGACGAGCATCGTGTCGCTGCCGATGAAGCAGTCCCGTCCGATCTTTGTCGGGTTCTTCTTTTCGCCGTCGTAATTGCAGGTTATCGTTCCCGCGCCGATATTCGTATTATCGCCGATTTCCGCGTCGCCGACATATGAGAGGTGGGGCACCTTTGAAGCGGCGCCCACGCGGCTCTTCTTTATCTCCACGAAACGGCCGATATGAGCGTTTTCCAACAGCTCTCCATGCTCGCGCATAAAGGCGAAGGGACCGGCCGAGGCCCGCGGCCCCATCGTCGAATCGTTGAGACGGACAAAGCCCTTGATATTCGCCTTCGCATGCACAACCGCGTCGCGGAGCACGGTAAAGCTCCCGATAAAGGCTTCGTCCTCAATAAGCGTCTCTCCCCACAGCTGTACCGAGGGATGAATGACGACGCCGCGGCCGATCTTCACCTTCGGCCCGATCCACAGGCTAGAGGGGTCCATGCATTGCAGCCCCTTATTCATCATCAAATCCGTTACGATGCGGTCGCGCATGACTCGCGCCGCCGCCGCGAGCTGCAGCTGATCGTTTATGCCGAGAAATTCCTCCGCGTGGTCGGCCTTCACCGCTTCCACCCGGCCGCCGCGGGACTTGATCAAAGCGAGCGCGTCCGGCAGATAATACTCGTGCTGCGCGTTGGCGCAGGATATTTGATCTATCACATCGGCGAGAGCCGCGGTATTGAAGATATACATGCCGCTGTTCACCTCTTTAACCGCGCGCTGCCTCTCAGTGGCGTCCCTATGCTCCACGACGCGGACCCTGCCGCCTTCGCGGACGACCCGCCCGTATCCCGCGGGATCCTCAAGGTCGAAGCTCAGAAAACTGCAGGCGCTGCCGTCCGCCGCGTGGCGCTCGGCAAAAAAGGAGAGCGTCTCCGGCTTTATCAGCGGCGCGTCTCCCGCAAGGATCATGACATTCTCAAAATCACTCCACCAGCCCTGCGCCAGCTTTGCCGCATGTCCGGTGCCTCTTTGTTCGGGCTGCCATATTATCTCCGCCGCGGGGAAGTTGTCCTTAGTCCAATTTTCCACCGCCTCTCCCTCAAAGCCTACCACAACGGCAATATCCTCAAAGCCGGCAACCTGCGCCGCCCTCAGAGGATAATAGAGAATGGGTTCTTCAAGCATCAGATGTAGGACTTTTGGAGTTGCGCTGCGCATCCGCGTGCCTTTTCCCGCAGCCAAGAGCAGAACCCCAAACGGCTTTTTTGGCTGATTCACTTTTCCGGCTCCCTTCAAAAACACGTTCTAGACGATACGGCTTACTTTTCTAAAAAATATGGCTGGGGTGGATGGACTCGAACCATCGATGTCGGAGTCAAAGTCCGATGCCTTAGGCCGCTTGGCTACACCCCATTATGTGCAACGGACATTATAACGTTAAATTACGCAAATCCGCAAGCCTAAAAAGCATTTTTTGTTTTACGGTACACAAATCAAAAGATATGATTTATAATTAAAATGATTTAAAAATAAACGTTTCGGAGGAAGGATAAATGTGGACCGTAGATGATGGGATAGCAGTTCTCAGGGAAAGAGGCGCCAAGATAACGGCTCAGCGCATCGCGATTTTGCAAAAACTGGAGGGCCGCACCGACCATCCATCCGCCGACACTCTTTACCGCGAGCTCTCAGCCGAGTATTCCACGATGTCCGTCGCCACTCTTTACAGCACCGCTCAGCTTCTCGCCGACGCCGGACTTATAAAAATCCTCACCATTGATGACAAGAGGGTCTATTTCGACCCGGCGACCGCGACGCACGGTCATTTTCTCTGCCGCAAATGCGGCAAACTCTTCGACATCCCCGTGGACGAGAATGAGATTTTCAAATCGGCCTCCTCGGTGCGGGAAAATATCGCGCAGATAGAGCACACGGAGATATTCTTCTACGGACTCTGCACGGACTGCCTAAAGATATAGCGCCGCCGCGAAATGGGCACCGTCGTATCTTTATGCGCGGGAGTATTTCTGCTCTACTGGCCTTATGTCTGGTGCCGGTACAGAAAAGAGAGTCCCGACGAATACGGCCTGCGCTGGGAGTTCCGCGCTAGGGATTTCATGCAGACACTTGCCGTGTCTGCATTTATATTGCTGGCGCTCACTGTAGTCGCGACAAACTGGCCGTGGGAGGATCTGCCGCGCCGGCGCGATTTTTGGACGGCGCTGGATCTGGCCGCGTCGGGACTCGCCGCCGCGATAATTGAGGAGACTTTTTTTCGCGGCTGGCTGCAGCCTGTGCTTGAACGGCGTTTTTCACCTCTGGCGGCGATCGTGATAACGAATCTCGTCTTCGCGCCGATCCACCTGATCGTTGCTCCTTATTGGATCTCCCTCTGCACCTTTTTTCCGGGACTAGTTATGGGGTGGCTCAAATACCGCTATAAGAATCTCTTCCCGCCGGCGCTCTTTCACTTCGTCGGCAACATTTGGTCGATCTGGTTTTTTCCTCTGCCGGTAAAGTTTTAGGCGGTAAAGACGTTTTTTCTGGCAGCCCTCTCTTGATATCGCCATATTTTAATGCTATATAGATTATGAGGTGATAACGATGACTTTTTATAAGAAGATGCTGTGTTCGGCGCTGCTGATCTGCGCCTTTGCGGCGCTTCCGGGCTGCGCGCGCGCCGCGGAAAAGGGATTGTTTGAAATAAAGATACCGCTGGAAAAGGGCGCCTCGGTGACGGTGACGACGGCGGACGGCGTCGTGCGCACGGTGGGCACGGTCAAGGCGCTGCCGACAAAAACTCGCTGGCCCAGCTATACGGCAAGCGCCTGGAGCGCCCCCGGGACCGTATGCGCCTCGGCGGTGAACGCGATACACATGCTCGTCTCCGTCGAAAAGGATAGGGGGCGCACGATGAGTGTCATCCCGCAGGAGACGATCGCTCCCGCGGCGGGGGCCGGAGCCTCCGTCGTGCTCTCTTCGCAGGCCGGCGAGAGTATATTCGGCGCCTGGGCGCCGCCCGTCGGGTCAGCCGTCTTTGTCCGCAGGCCGGATATGAGCCAGACCCCGCTTGCGGCAAACAGCCTGCCAAAAGCCGGAGACACGCTAGTCATCGCGGCCAACTGGGACGACTCGCTGCCCTACATGGTAAATATAGAGAACCGGCCCGGCGGGCGGGTCATCGCCTGGGGGCGCGGTTCCTATGAGCTGCTCGGGCGCGTTATCAAACCGCTGGGCGGCACGGGGCGTTTCGAAGGCACGCTTTTCCAGCGCACGGGGGCGGTACGCGCGAACCACAGCGGCGTCATCGACGTCTCGATGACGCCGCGCGGTACGACGGGCGGCTTCCAGATCATCCCCTGGGATCACGCGCTGAAATCAAAGGAGATGCAGAACGTCTGGAACATGACGCAATGGCTCGTCATCGGACCGGCGGACGGCCGTTCGATGCTGGGCGGCACCGCGCCGCTGTTTAAAAAAGGGCTGGTACCGGGGCCGGCCGCAGGGGAAAAGCTGTGGGACGTCTGGTCCACCTACGGAAGGAGATCCCTCGTGCTCGCCCGCTATGATAACGGTAAGTGGCAGCGTCTGAAAGAGGTCGCGGGACGCAGTGACAACGGCCTCAAGGGAATAACCGAACTGCGCATCTATTACCCCTTCACGGAAG
>CAKSWL010000126.1 GCA_934511335.1 uncultured Cloacibacillus sp.
CTCGGAAATCTTTTATAACGCGCCACATGTCCGCTATGCCCTCTTTCGTGATTGAGGAGCAGGTGTAGGCCCTCGTCTTCCAGCCTTCGGTGGCGGGGCGCAGGTAGTGGAGTATCTGGTCGTAGTCGGCCCGCGCCGTCATAGCCTTCATTTTATTGTCGCCGTCGGCCTTGTTGACGAGGATGCTGTCGGCGAGCTCGATGATGCCCTTTTTTATGCCCTGCAGGTCGTCTCCCGCGCCGGTTATCACGACGACGAGGAAGTAATCGACCATGGAGCGTACCATTGTTTCGCTCTGTCCTACACCGACGGTCTCCACAAGCACCACGTCGTATCCGGCGGCTTCGCAGAGCAGCATCGTTTCGCGGCTTTTTCTGGTGACTCCGCCCAGCGATCCGCCGGAAGGGGAGGGTCGGATGAAGGCGTTTTTTTCGCGCGCCAGGTTTTCCATGCGCGTTTTGTCTCCGAGGATGCTGCCCTTTGAGAGCGAGCTCGAAGGGTCCACGGCGAGGACGGCCACTTTACAGCCTTCGCCGCAGAGGTAGGAGCCGAACGCCTCGATGAAGGTGCTTTTTCCGGCGCCCGGCACGCCCGTTATCCCTACCCGCATCGCTTTGCCGCTGTGGGGCAGTATCTTCTGTATGATCTCCTGGCCGAGCTCAAAATGTTTCGCCGCGTTGCTTTCGATCACGGTGATGGCCCGTGAGAGCATGACACGGTCGCCCGCCAGTATCCCCCGCGCGTAGTCCTCCGCCGTCAGCGCCGCTTTGGCCTTCACTGGCGCGGCGTGAAGCGCCGCGGCGGCGTTGTGGCCGCTCGCAAGCGGTACGCCCGGCATCACGGAGCAGGCGTATTCCGCGCCGGCGTCTGCCGGCTGCCAGTCCGGACGGAGGTTTTCGTTCTTCATCGCCTATACGTGGGCCGCCGCGAGACGCTTATTAAGAATGAGGAGCATCTCTTTGGCCGCCGCCGGTATTACCGTTCCGGGGCCGAAGATGGCGGCCGCTCCGTGGTCGCGCAGGAACTGGTAGTCCTGCGCGGGGATGACGCCGCCCGCCACGACCATGATGTCTCCGCGCCCGCGTTTTTCCAGCTCTTCGACGAGCTGGGGCAGCAGCGTTTTGTGTCCCGCCGCGAGCGAGCTCATGCCGACGATGTGGACGTCGTTGTCGACCGCGTCCTGCGCGGTCTCTTCCGGCGTCTGGAAGAGCGGTCCGATGTCCACGTCGAAGCCCATGTCGGCGTAGGCGGTGGCGACCACCTTCGCGCCGCGGTCGTGTCCGTCCTGCCCCATTTTTGCTATCATGATGCGCGGACGGCGGCCCTCATGTTCTTCGAATTCGTCGGTCATTTTGCGGACCTCTTCGATGATCTCTTCTTCCGCGAATTCACTGCTGTATATTCCTGATATCGAACGGATGATGGCTTTGTGCCTCCCGGCCGCTTTTTCGACGGCGTCTGATATTTCGCCGAGGCTCGCCCTGGCGCGCGCGGCTTCGACGGCCAATTCTAGCAGGTTGCCTTCGCCGGTTTCGACGGAGCGGGTGATCGCTGTAAGCCATTTTTCGACCTCTTCCTGGCTGCGGTTGGCGCGCAGCTTTGCGAGGCGCGCTATCTGCGCGTTGCGGACGGCGCTGTTGTCGACTTCAAGGATGTCGATGGGGTCTTCCTGCTCAAGCTGCAGGGCGTTGACGCCGATGATTTTTTCGCTGCCGGAGTCGATGCGGGCCTGGCGGCGCGCCGCCGCCTCTTCGATGCGCATCTTCGGCAGTCCGGTCTCGATGGCTTTGGACATGCCGCCGAGGGATTCGACTTCCTGGATATGGCCCCAAGCGCGGCGGATGAGCTCGTCGGTGAGCGCCTCCACGTAGTAGGAGCCGCCCCAAGGGTCGATGACTTTGCAGACGCTGGTCTCGTCTTGGATGTAGAGCTGGGTGTTGCGCGCGATACGGGCCGAGAAGTCGGTGGGCAGCGCGATGGCTTCGTCGAGGGCGTTGGTGTGGAGCGACTGGGTGTGTCCGAGCGCCGCCGCCATCGCCTCGACGCAGGTGCGCGCGACGTTGTTGAAGGGGTCTTGCGCGGTGAGGCTCCAGCCCGAGGTCTGCGAGTGGGTGCGCAGCGCCATGGATTTGGCCTTTTTGGGGCCGAACTGTTTGACGATCTTGGCCCAGAGCATACGTCCGGCGCGCATTTTCGCCACTTCCATGAAGTAGTTTTTGCCGATCGCCCAGAAGAAGGAGAGCCGCGGCGCGAAGTCGTCGACGCCGAGCCCCGCCTCCTGTCCGGTGCGGATGTATTCGAGGCCGTCGGCCAGCGTGTAGCCGAGCTCGATGTCCGCCGTGGCCCCCGCCTCCTGCATGTGGTAGCCGGAGATGCTGATGCTGTTGAACTTCGGCATGTTGCGCGAGGTGTAGGCGAAGATGTCGCCGATGATCCTCATCGAGGGCGCCGGCGGGTAGATGTAGGTGTTGCGGACCATGAATTCTTTTAGGATGTCGTTCTGGATGGTGCCGGAGAGGACGGATTTGTCGACGCCCTGTTCCTCCGCCGCGACGATGTAGAAGGCCAGCACCGGGAGCACCGCGCCGTTCATCGTCATGGAGACGGACATCTGCCCGAGCGGGATGCCGGAGAAGAGTATCTCCATGTCGAGGATGGAATCGACGGCGACGCCGGCCTTGCCCACGTCTCCTACGACGCGCGGGTGGTCGGAGTCATAGCCGCGGTGCGTCGCGAGGTCGAAGGCGATGGAGAGCCCTTTCTGCCCCGCGGCGAGGTTGCGGCGGTAGAAGGCGTTGCTTTCTTCGGCGGTGGAGAAGCCGGCGTACTGGCGCACGGTCCAGGGGCGCGTGACGTACATGGTGGGGTACGGCCCGCGCAGGAAGGGCGGCAGCCCCGCGGCGTAGTTCAGATGGTTCATGCCCTCGTAGTCGGCTTTGGTGTAGAGCGGCGCGACCGAGATCTGTTCCATCGTGCGGTGCATCAGGCTTTCGAATGATTTACCGGTCTCTCTTTCGACGGCCTTCTTCCATTCCTCATAGCTCACGGGTCCTTTGGGCGCCATGTTCAGCGGGATTTTTGTAAAATCGGGATTTAGAGATGGCATCTAGAGCCCCTCCCCTTTATGAGGATTTTTTTCCGCCGGGCTGGCGGCGGCGTTGATCGCCTTTTCCTGTATCGCTTTTAGTATTTCATAGCAGTTTGCCCTGACGTGGATAAAGTCGTCCACGCCGGCCTCGACGTATGAATCTTTGTATTCCGCCGCCGGCGCTCCCGCGAGGAATACGCCCATCTGCGGCGCGGCGGCTTTTATGCCGCGCGCCACCGGCGGTACGAGCTCCGGATAGGTGTCGTCGGTGGAGCAGATGACGGCCACGTCGGCCTCCGATTCGACGGCGGCTTTGACGGCCTCTTCGGGCGTCGCGAAGCCGTTGTTTCTCAGGACCTCGAAGTGCGCGACCTCCATAAAGCCGGCGCTGAAGTCGGCGCGCGCTTTGTGCTGCGGTATCGGCC
This sequence comes from uncultured Cloacibacillus sp., assembly GCA_934511335.1. Classification (GTDB taxonomy): domain Bacteria; phylum Synergistota; class Synergistia; order Synergistales; family Synergistaceae; genus Cloacibacillus. Next base: position 3,514 of record CAKSWL010000126.1, read on the forward strand.
CCATGTTGGCTAAAAAGACGCGGATGTTTTTGCCGGTGCGCCCGGTGAAATCTTCGGTCGCCTTTCTCAGCGCCTCAAGCTGTTCTGTCCAGCGGTGGACGCCGATGGCCTTCACGCTCTCTTGTCCCTCGAAGCTGTCGTTGAGCACATGTCTCACTTCGCCTATGGTCGCGCCGGCGAGGAAGGCCTCGACGACGGCGTCCATGAAGCCGGCGTCCGCCGCGTGGACCGTGTTCATGATCTTTCCCAGGCATTCGGCGGCGTGTTTTTCGTCGATGAACTCGCGGAATTTGCCGACGGACTCTTTTCTTGCGCGGTAGAGTTTTTCTCCGCGCGGGAACATGTTTTCGAGCGGCTTTTCAAGGGGGTTGGGGTACATGTTCGTCCCTACCGCCCTGTCTTTGCGGAAGGCGAGGTTTTTGAGGCGGCTCTTGAGGATTTTTTCTATTTCGTTCTGGACGACGCCTTTTTTCAGCGCGCAGTACATCCCGCCCTCGGCGTCTACATCCTGGAGGGCCGCCCAGATGTTCGCCGCGCACTGCGCGGTGAGGCGCTCGACATACCATGAGCCGCCCGCGGGGTCGACGGGCTGGAGCATGTCGAATTCGGTCTGCAGCATGATCTGAATGTTGCGCGCGATGCGCTTTGCGATTTCGCCGCTGGGGCGGATGGCGTCGTCAAAGCAGCTGACCTGCATCGCGTCGACGCCGCCCACCGCTCCTGAAAAGGCCTGCGTCGTCGCCCTGAGAATATTGACGTAAGGGTCGTAGACGGTGGAGGTGAAGTGTGAAGTGCGCGCGATGATGTCGATCTTTCCGTGTTCGCAGGCGTCGGCGCCGAAGGCCTCGGCTATTTGCGCCCAGACGGTGCGGGCGGCCCGGATGCGGGCGATTTCCATGAAAAAGTTGGTGCCGAGGGAGAAGCTGAATTTTATGTGTGATATCGTCGTCTCCGGCTCGATGCCGCGGTGTCGCATCGCTCTGACGTAGGCGATCGCCGCGCTCATCGCGTAGGCGGTCTCCTGCGTGGCGCTTGCGCCGCCGTTGTGGTAGACGTCGCCGCGCACTAAGATCGTCTTGAGCTTTGGCGCGTTCTCTTCCGCCCATTTTATGGCGAGCGCCATTTCGTCGTAGAGCTCGTCAAGCGGCAGCGGCAGGCTCCCGCGCTCGGCCAGCTCTCCCAGCGGGTCGGCGCCGATGCAGCCTTTGGCCTCTTTCAGGGATTCTTTGGCGCCGGCGGCTCTGGCCCGCGCCGCGACGAGCCCCAACACCGCAACGGCCGAGGCGCCGGCGTAGATGTGAAGCGGCGTCTTGGTAAAGTCAAGGTCTTTGAGCATTTCATCCGCGTCGTGGAGCGTCGTCAGCGAAAGTCCGCGGTAATCCTCTTTGAAGAGTTCCGGGACGGGGTCGCGCCCCAGTTTGGTGCATTCGTCGAGCTCGAAGTGCAGGATGGTCGCGCCTTTGGCGAGTTCATTTTTTACGACCTCGTTCGCCTCTTTGGGCAGCACGTCCGAGGCGCTTTGGGCGATCTTCCACGGCTCGGCCAGGTAGCCGGAGCTTTTTGTCCCGCGCAGGAACGGCGCCTCTCCCGGCAGGCCCCCGAGGTTGAGCAGCTCTTCATTATCGGCAAGCGTATAGACCGGTTCGAGGGTGATCCCTTCGTAGGTCGGCGTGAACATCCGTTTGTCGAATGGGGCTCCCTTGAGGGCCGCCACCGCTTCGTCATACCACTTTTCACGCGTGGGAACGTCAAACTCTTCAAAGGAGACCGGCGAAAATTCGCTCACTTTCACCTCTGTTTCGTTCATATCGCAGCTTCCCTTCTGAATTAAAGATTGCGCGGGCAATAAAAAAAGACCGCGCGCGGGCGGTCTTGCAAAAGTTGTCGACGGATAGGTATGGCTTCTAAACGCACCTGACAACCCCCGCCCGCGCAGGGATTGCCGCAACTTCTATGCAGACCGGTCTCCTGGCTTCCGTTCATCCTACTGGGCGCCTTCCCGAAAAATTGATTTTCAGTGGCTTGTGCCTTTCGTTGCGGTTACAGTGGCGGGGCCGTTCAGGATTTTCACCTGATTCCCGATCATCTGCATCATTAATTTGGTTTGTGTTTATAATACGCTCATCCTAGGGCATTCGTCAATATTTTTCTTTTATCTGACATTTGTAAATATAAAAGATAGGCGAAGATACGGCGCGCTGTGGAATTCCGTCTGCGGGGGGCTGCGCGCATCGGCGGCCGCCGTCGGGGCTTTTACTGCACATAGAGCTTCGGCTTTACGTTGGGAGGAAGCGTCTTCAGCTCCGTCAGACGCAGGCGGAGATATTCCTTTTCATAGATTTCGAGGACGCCCGTCGCGTCGACCCAGAGGCCGGAGGCGGGATATTTTTTGTCCCAAACGACCTCGAAGCCGGGGTTGAGGTCCGCGCCGCAGCAGCCCGGCCCCTGGCGCGTCACGGAATAGAAGGTCTCTTTCGTCTCGTCGTCGGTGAATTTTTCAAAGACCCCCTGCAGCCGTATTTTTTTACCTATATAGTCCTCGGCGTTGAGATATATTTCGTTGATCAGCGAGACGAAGACCCGCTCTTTTATCTCGATCACCTTTTCGGCGCCAAAGAGCGGCGCGGCGGCTAAAAGCAGCATGCAGAGCGCCGCCGGAAGCTTTTTTCGCATCATCTCATCCTGCCCGCGGCGGTGAAGAGGAGGAAAAAGGCGAGGTTCACGAGCACGATGCTTGCGCCCGCCGGCACCCCAGCGGCGTATGAGAGCATAAGTCCCGCGAGGAATGAGGAGAGCGAGACGGCGGCGGAGGAGAGGACCACGCCGCGGAAGCTCTTGAACACCCGCATCGAGGTCACGGCGGGGAAGATTATCAGCCCGGAGATGAGCAGCGCGCCCATCAGGCGCATGCCGACGGCGATCGTCACTCCCGTGAGCACGGCGATCACCATGTTGTAGAGCCCCGTATCCGTTCCCGTGGCTTTGGCGAAATTTTCGTCGAAGGTGACGGCGAATATCCTGTTGTAGCAGAGCAGGAAGAGC
>CAKSWL010000127.1 GCA_934511335.1 uncultured Cloacibacillus sp.
CGCCAGCAATCGCATATCGGGACGTTCGGCAAGCGCGCGCGGCAGCACAATCGCGCCTCCGCGCGGAAGCGCGCCCGACAGCGCGCGCAGCACGGAACGTTCATCATTGCCCCATAGCGCCTCGTGGTCGGGCTTTGTATTGGTGAGCACCGTCAGCGTCGGTTGCAGCGCTTCTGAACAGACACACTGTAACTCTGGGGATACGGCGCTGTTTTCCGCCACGGCCGCGTCTGTATCGGGAGGGAGCTGCCGGAGCCACCAGCGCAATTCGGCGACGTTGGCTCCGGCATAACGCAGGATAGGGCGCTCTCCACTGGGCGTCAGCTCGCGCGGCACAACTCCCGTTATGCGGCTGCGGCAGCGCAGGCCGCACGCGCAGAGCCCCGCGTGAATGAGCCGTACTACGCCGCTCTTACCGCGGCTTCCCGTTACCGCGATACGAATCATAGGCAGTGTCACGGCGATCACCTCTTTCACGAAAAGGCGCGGCGGCCCGAAAGCCGCCAGCGCCCCTCAGATGTAATTATTTTACTCCAAACAGGCTATATCGCTAAAACCCCACCGGCACGCCAAGGCGCCTGCTGTCCGCGCCGCCGTTCATTTGGCCTTTTGCTTTGTCGAAAAGGATTCCCTGAGCTGTGCCCAAAGTTCCGGGACCGACCTGCTCAACCTTGTACCCCTCCATCTCAAGCAACGCTATTGTGGTGTCTTTCATGCGCCCCTCGTCGACACGCATCAACGTGCCGCTCTGGTTGTGGAAGCGCCCCTGTTCTATCGCCTCGTCCATCTTCATGCCGTGGTCTATCACATTCATGATTATCTGCGCCACGGCGGTGATGATACGCGTCGCTCCGGCCGCGCCAATGCTCATGAAAGGCTGCCCCTGAGGGTCGAGGACTATCGTGGGGCTCATGGAAGAGAGCGGGCGTTTGCCCGGCTCAGGCGCGTTGACGCTATTGGGGTCCTGCGCAAAATCATCCATTTCGTCGTTGAGCAAGAATCCGTACTCGGGGACATAGACAGACGATCCGCAGAAATAGTTGATCGTGTTCGTTGAGGTCACGATGTTGCCCTGCTGGTCGACGACTGAGAAGCTGCTCGTCGACTGGCGCTCCGAACCGTGTCCCGCAAGGTAGGCCGCGTTGCGTCCCTTGTCGTATTTCCAAGGATCGCCGGCTTCTACTTTGTCGCCCACCTTCTTCATATCTATCCTCGCCGCCAGCTCTTTAGCATAGGCTTTGGACTGCAGCCCGTCAAGAGGAACCTTCACAAAGGCGGTGTCCGCCATGTATTTGCCGCGGTCGGCAAAGGCCAGTTTAGTCGCCTCGGCCCACGCGTGGGCAAACTTGGCTGACCCCGGTTTCATCGCCTTGACGTCAAAGTTCTCCATTATATTAAGAAGCTGGACGATGTGAGTTCCGCCGCTTGACGACGGTGGCATCGAGTATATCCGGTACCCCCTGTATGTGCCAGTTATAGGCGTGCGGTCATACATTTTGTAGTTCGCGAGATCTTCCTTCGACATCTTTCCGCCTGTGCGGGCTACCGCCGCGACGACGGCATCGGCGACTTCGCCTTTATAGAAAACATCAGGCCCCTTCTCTCCGATAAGGCGGAAAAGCTTCGCAAGCGCCGGCTGCTTCAGCACGCGGCCAGCCTCTATGGGAAGCCCGTCCTCAAAGAAGGGCAGCTCCGTACCGCTGAATTTCACCAGGGTCTCATAGTTGTCGGCGATGATGCCGTTCTGCATCGGAGCAACGGTAAACCCCTCTTCCGCGAGGCGTATAGCCGGAGCGGCCACTTCGGAGAATTTCATCGTACCGTACTTGTCCAGTGCGTGGGTCATCCCTTTGAGCCAGCCTGGAACACCGACAGATTTGCCGCCGTAAACCGACCATTTCTCTTTTTTCGACTGCTCCGAGGCATACATATCCTTCGTCGCTGACTGCGGAGCCGTCTCACGGTAATCAAGGCATATAGTTTCACCCGTCTTGCCGAAACGAATCGTCATAAACCCGCCGCCTCCGATGCCGGAAGCGTTAAATTCCACGACGTTCAGCGCCAGCGCCGTGGCGACCGCCGCGTCAATGGCGTTACCGCCCTTCTGCATGATCTCGACGCCGGCCTTAGACGCCAGCTCATTCGCCGCCGATACCATACCGTGCTTGGCGTAGACCTCGTCGACCTTGGCGGCCGCTGATGAAACGGCCGCGGTCGCCGCGATAAGGATGATGGATAAGAATAACAGTGCCGCTTTTTTCATAATGTTGCCTCCTCTTTTATTATGTTTTGGTGAACCGGATATTGCCTCAGTCTGTTGCTTCAATTTTATTGAGCCACTTGCCCACACCGCCGTCTTTTATATCCGTGTAAGAGGGAATGCCCTCAAATATGACCGCGTCTTCCGGGGACAAGTCGCCCAGCGTCTCTGAGGCGACGCGTACTCCCGTAACATGGCGCGCGGTGCGCAGCGCTATCGGCTGGTCTCCCGCGTACGGTATGAAGAGAAGCCCCATCTTCGCGGCCTTTTTATACGCCTTATCCTTGCCGGTCAGGACAAGAGTCTCGTCAGTGCGTCCGCGCAGACGTCCCTGTGACGGGTTGCCGGACTCCATAAGTAGCGGCATGAGCCCCGGCACGCTGTCTCCCCATTCACGGTGGCTTAAACCATGGAGGTTCGCCGGCGACGGTTCGAGGCGCATGGGGATGCCCTCGCTTTCCAGAGTCATGCAGACCATCGCGGCCAATTCCATCGCGTTTTCATGAGCTACCATCGCGTTGACGACGGGATATTCAGGCGAGGCTTCGTGAAGGTCGAGGGCCAGCTTTACATTCTCTTTTTTCAGAAGCTTCGTCACCGCCTCTCCCGCCAGCTGCGTAATACCGTCGTTTGGCGCTCCGGGAAAGGAACGGTTCATATTGCTGCGCGAAGAACCGTCAAGCTTCTGCCCCGATGGATGGTGAATATAGATATCAGGATCCGGCCACTGGTCGATCGGGTTGGTGGCGCGGGAACCAAATTTAAACTCACGATATTTTCCGTCCTCCTGCTCGATTTTAAACGATTGCGGAGCGGCGTCCTGCGGTGAGTTATGCGTACGCGCCGAATTATTGATAAAAGGAGCGATTATCAAACGACCCTTGCGGACATTGGCGTTTTCCAAAAGCACAATCGCCGCCATGAAGCCCGCCGGCTCGTTGGCGTGTATCCCTCCCTGTACGTAAACTGTGCCCCCAGGTTCTTCGCCATCCTGAATGTAGATCGGCGTGTCCATATTAGTTTCCTTCAGCGCCGGCTCCCATTTCGAGAGCATATGCTTTTGAAAACCGGCCGCCGGCAACAGCAAATCCGGTTTGCGCATCGCGAGAAACTGCGCGGCGCAGTACCAGCAGACGATAGCACAGATAGCGCAGAGAACGAACGCAGTCGTTTTTGTTCCCTTTACTCTGTATTCCATTTTTACACGCCCTTCCCTACTTGATCATCAACAGGCGCAGCACCATCGGCACTATCACCATCGCCGCCGTCGCCTGTTTCCAGAAGGAACGCTCGCGAAACATGCACCTAAGCACCAGCAGGAGGACCAGCAGAAGTATCAAACGATATATCAATGTCATTTCACGTAATTCCTCCCTTTTAAAATACCAGCGCGGCTATGGGGGCGCTGAATATGATCACAGCGATACCCCAGAGAGCGATAATGATCCCCGGCAGCAAGCATATCTTAAGCACTTTAAAATAATTGTCTTCACCGACAACCTGCGCCGCGAATATCCCCGCCAGCGCCGTTGGAGGCATCAAGTCTCCGAGCGAAGCTACGAGCGAGAGCGCCGAAGCGACGATGATGGAGTTGTATTTCAGCAGCGCCAGAAGAAAAGGCACGCCCAGCACCGAGGCGGAACCGAATGAGGAGACTGCGCCGAAAAGCGGCATTGACACGCCGATTCCCGCGTACAGCAACCATGACGGCAGGCTCAGAGAGGATACGACGATAAAACCCTGCACGCCGATAAGAGTCATTACCTGAATAAACATGCCAACTCCCATCAATATCCCCATTACGGGCAGCGCGTCGTCTACCGCCTCCGTGGCCGTCTTCACGATATCTAATTTAACTCCGGAGAGCAGCCCGGAGAGCGCGGAGATCAGGAATATCAGCGGCATTCCCATCCCCGGCACTTTGCCGGCGAGATACTGGTCAGCCGCGAAAAGAAGCACAAGCACGATCACCGGCAGCACCAGACGTAAGGAGAGCGGATTTTTCTGCATCTTTTGCAGCTGTTCCTCAAGCGCCGCTTCGTCGGAAAAGCTGCGGATATGAGGATAGATCATCGTCAGCGCAAAGATGACGGCGAGCGGAAATGTACAGATGATAAGGGGCATCACAAACCCTACGTAGGGGATGTCTACGCCGGCGCAGATTATCATCGCGGGAATACTGACGGGAGGCGCGATCATACCCAGCAGCGCGCCGACGGATACGGCGGCGGCTGTGCGCACTTTGGACATCCCCAGCGTAATGAGAAGCGGCGAGACTAGAGCGCCCGTGGTCAGCACAGCGGCCGTCGACGAGCCGGTGATCATGCCGGGGATCATGATTATGAACATGATGCCAAGGCTTAAAAGCGCCGGAAAACGCCGGAATCTGCGGATCATCCAAGCGGAGATCGAATCAAGCAGCCCCGTGGCAAGTACAGCTTTCATGAACATCATCGCTGTGGCGATGACAAGGATGGTATTGACATATCCGAACTCGCCCTCTACGAGGTGGCGCAGCGGCACGCCTTCTCCCGCCGCCAGCGCGCCCGCGATCGTGGCAAGAGCCATCGCGACGGCGATGGGGAGTTTCCAGGCGAAGGCCCCGAAGGCGAAGACGCCTATCATAAGGAGGGTATAAAATCCCTCCGGCCAGAACCATTCCATGATATTACGCTACTGCGTCACGCCGTATTCGGCAAGTACAGCCTTAAGCGGCTCTTTTGTTGAATTGACGTTAGGGGCGACCCTGACCGGGATGTTCTTCGGCTTTGTGAGTTTGTCGAACAGGCCGTCCTTGTTCGCGCCGTCGACAAGTATAAGTATATCTCCCTGTGGTACGGCAGATTTGACAAAGAGATCCGAAAGCGTGCCGCGGCGTCCCTCGCCGCCGACATGCATAACGACGATCTTCATCTTCTTCGCGCGCGCCGCCTTAAAAAGAGCGTCGCCGCGTTTCACCTCGTCCTCCTTGTTGATACCGGCCGCGCCCAGCCCCTTTGAGCTTCCCCCTACGACCGCAATAAGCACCTTCTGATCCTTGAGCGAGTCAGGCTTCATAACTGCGTCGTAATCGGGCGTGATCTTAAGCGATTTCATGAGCACGCGGATCATCATGGCGTCGGAACTCTGACCTATTGACGTCACCGCCACCTCTGCCGCGCTTGCCGGGAAAGCGACCGACATCGCAAGTATTAATGCCGCGAAAAGCACCATCTTCTTCATAAGAATGCCTCCTAAAAATATATAGAATTGTTGGAACAATCTAATTTTAGGCAATCTAATATATGGCGTCTATATTTTTTATCTTTTTTATCTCTGATATGAAACCTATCTATAGATGAACCGTAAAATAAAAGGCCGGCGCTCTTCTAAGAAAACGCGGACCTATTCACTTTGTCATATAAAACCTGGCTGTAATCAGCGGTCCCCTAAGGTTTAAAATAGACGTTTCTCGGCCTGCCGCTCCGTCCGTCTTCAGGCTCTTCGGTACGCTGCAGCTGTCCCTTTTTCACAAGGTGTTCAAGGTATCGGTGCATTGCCGGATAAGATAGTCCCGCCATCTCCGCCGCCTCCCCCACCTTCAGCCTCACATTTTTCCCCGCGAAAAGCTGAAGCACCCGGCGCGCCGTCTTTTCCGAAAGCCCTTTGCCGCGCTCATGCCACCGCCCATCCGAACGGTATTTGATAAGCTCTGAGTGGAGCGATATCCTGGCGGAAAAATCCGCCAGGCGCACCGGCTTAGATACAAAATCATCGGCCCCCGCAAGGCGCAGGTCAGCGGCCACTCCCGGATCCTCTTCTATCGTAAGGGCTATCAGCACTATGTCAGGAGATATCTGTCGCGCCGCCCGTATCACCTCTATGCCGTTCATCAGGGGCATATGATAATCAACAAGCAGCAGGTCTATATCATGACCCGTGACCCACCCTAGCGCCTCCTTCGGGTCGACGGTGACTCTTATGGGCCATCCGAGAGAGTCGCCCATCGCCTTTACCGTGTATAGTATGCTCTCATCGTCATCAACTATTCCCAGAATTATCTCCATGTGCCGTTCTCCCTTCCGTCCCTGTACGGTATCCATACCATGCAGCGGAGCCCCCCCTCCGCCCGCCTCTCATATCCGAGTGTACCGCCGAAGCCTGTGACGGCGTTCCTGACAAAATCAAGGCCAAGCCCGGAAGAGCCCCATGACGACTTTTTGCCATCTTCAGGTTCTATGAAACCAGGGCCGTTATCATCAATTATAAATGTGAGTCCACAGCCGTCGGCTTTTACTCTCAGCGATAT
>CAKSWL010000128.1 GCA_934511335.1 uncultured Cloacibacillus sp.
GCGCAGAGCAACTCGTATTGCGCTTCATCGTGGCCGCGCCGGCGCTCGCAATCCGACCGTGGCGCGGCAGTACCCGGCACACTCGCCAGGTGAAGCCGCATTTGGCGCGGCGCATGAGCGACGCCGTATCCGTCAGGCAGTGCGCCAGCCCCGCCGCGCGGGCGCGTTCGCGCGTTTCGCCCCGTCCGCCGCACGATATCAGCAGCCGCTCTTGCGGAAATCCGTGCGCGAAAAGCGACGAGACGATAGAGCTTCCAAGGTGGCCGAAGCCGGCGACGCCTATAGTCTTTCCCTCGAGGGTCTGTGCCGCGGCTGTGTGACGATCTATATTTACCTTTTTCATTTTGTTTTATCCTTTCAGATTACATACAAACGACATCCCCCGCGCGCGTTTAGAGCGCGAAGGCACGAGAGCGCATCAACGCCCGAGCTCCCAAAAGATCGGGCGCAAGCGGATATTTTTCATAGCGATAAGGAGGGGTGCGCGGGCCGCACGGGCCCGCGGAGGAGCTATTAGAGGGTATACGGTCGAGGTCGGGTGTATCCTGCGCAGACGAACGCTGAACTTATGTATTGTCTTAACATGCGGTCACCCTTCTCTCGTGTTAGAAATAGTATCTTGACATACTACCCGCATAAGGCGGAAATGTCAACAGGAGGACAGCGCGGATTTTGATTTTATACAAAATAATGATCCGAACTAAAAATTTTGACGGCGTTTTCCGCGCCGCCCGCTAAAGATTTTCCGGCAGTCCCCGCTGTTTGCCGGCGCTGAATATGGTGTCAGCGGAGTAGATGGCGAGCGCGCTCCAGATACAGGCGAAGGTCATCGCCCGGCCCAGGAAGAGCGGTTCGCCGTAAATGAAGGTGCCGATGACGAAGGTCATGGTGGGGGATAGGTACTGGATGAAGCCGATCGTCGTCAGCTTTATCCGCTGCGTCGCGTAGGCGAAGAGCAAAAGCGGCACGGAGGTCATCACGCCGGTCCCGGCGAGCAGCAGGTTTATCGTGAGGCTGTAGGGTAAGTGCGCGCTCCCCGTGTGCTGCAGCCAGCAGAGGAAGGCGATCGCCGCGGGGGCTGTGGAGAGCGTCTCGATCGCCAGCGCGATGGGAGGCTCGATGGAGACGGCCTTTTTCAGTACGCCGTAAAGGCCGAAGGAGAGAGCGAGCCCCAGCGAGACGAGCGGTATTTCATGAAGGGTCATCATCTGCACGCAGACGCCCGCCGCCGCGACGGCGATTGCGATTTTCTGCGCGCGGCGGAGCCTTTCTCTGAAGAAGAGCATCCCGAAGAACATTGAAACAAGCGGGTTGATGTAATAGCCGAGGCTTGTTTCAAGGATGCGCCCCGTGTTGACCGCCCAGATGTAGAGCCCCCAGTTGAAAGTTATCAGGCAGCCTCCGAGAATGAGCCAGAGGGTTTTTTGTTTATTTTGCGCGGCGAATGCCACGGCTTTTTTCCACCGCCCCGTGAATATTATGAGCGCTAAGGTAAAGAGGGCGGACCATACGACGCGGTGCCCGAGTATCTCAAAAGAAGAGATCGCCAGCAGCGCTTTCCAGTATAGGGGCATCGAGCCCCACCATAGGTATGAAATAACGGCCGCCGCGGCCCCCCTTTGCGGGATCGTCATGTGCATCCTCCTCACCGTCATCTGCCGCGCCCGGGCGTGCCGGAGCGGTGCGGCTGTCCGCCGCACGCTTTATTTTACACGTTCCCTCCGTTTTGTGATAAACTATTTAAATGTATAGTTCGCATGTTTTTCTGCGATGGAAGGAAGAACGGGCATGAAGGAACATCTGGAGCTTTCATCTTTAGGAGCTTCGCTGCTTGCCGAGGCTGAACGGATCTCCGGAGATATGCAGGAGTGGAGACGGGATTTTCATCAGTTTCCGGAGCTTGCTTTTGAAGAAAATATAACGGCGTCAAAAATCACCAACGTGATGCGCGCCATTCCTGGAATGGCGGTGACGACGGGCTTTGCCATTCAAACCGCGGTCATCGGAGTGCTGGGAGCCGACATCCCGGGGCCGGCTTTGATGTTGCGCGCGACGATGGACGCGACGGCGGCCGAAGAACAGACTGGGCTGCCGTTTTCTTCCTGCATGCCCGGCGCGATGCACGGCTGCGGCCACGACGCGGAGATGGCTTCGCTTCTGGGAGCGGCCGCCGTCCTCTCGAAACACCGCGGCGAGCTGAAACAACGGATCGTCTTTCTTTTTCAGCCGGCGGGCGAGGGACGGAGCGGCGCGAAGACCCTCACGGAAAACAAAATCATCGAGAAGTTCAATATCGGGCGCAGCATCACCGTGAACTGGGCCTCCGAGCTCCCCTACGGAGAGCTTTTCACGCGGCGCGGCGTCATGACGGCGCTTTCCGACCACATCCATATAGACATCCGTGGGACGGCGGGTCACGCCGCCGAGCCGCATATGACGGTGGATCCCGTGACGATCGCCGCGAATATCATCATTATGATCCAGACGATGCTTTCACGCGAGGTGGACCCGCGCGAGCCGGTCGTCGTCTCTTTCGGACAGGTCGAGTCCGGAGAGGCCTATAATATCATCCCCGAGCAGGCTAACCTCTGGGGCACGCTGCGCGCTTTCGACCCGAAGGTGCGCGACTTTGTGCAGAGCCGCATCGAAACGGTGGCTCCGGCCATCGCTAAGGCGTTCCGAGGTCTGGCCTCCGTGGAGTACACCCGAAATTATGCGCAGGTCGATAATAACCTCGACATGGTGGACGAACTCCTCCGTGTCGGGGTCCCGTTTTTTGGGGAGGACGGTCTCAATATGCTTGAGCGCCCTCTGCTCTCCGGCGAAGATTTTGCCTTCTTCAGCCACAGGGTGCCGTCGCTGTTTATGCTGATGGGTACGGGGCTTGAATACCCGCTGCATCATCCGCGTTACGACGTGCCTGAGAGCATGCTTCCCTTCTCGGCCGCCTGGGAGGCCTATATGGCCCTGACATTCGGCCATTGAGGGAGAACTTCGCCAAATAAAAATAAATAAAATAACATTTTGCAGAAATAAACGATGGATGTGATGCGGTTGAGTTCGAGGCTGGATATCATTATCAGGGATAATCTTAACAGGCTTCCGGCGGAGCCCTTTATTTGGTGGCAGAAGACCTGGTGGTCGCGCGGCGCCTTTCTTGAGCTGATCGAGGAGTGCGAGGAGCGTCTGCGCGCCAGCAACTTCAAAAAGGGGCAGCGTCTGGCGCTGCTGATGCCGAACAGCCCCGTGCTGCTGGCGACGGCGGTGGCGGTCTGGCGGCTCGGCGGGGCGGTGGTGCTGATCGATTTCCGCTCCGGTTATGTGCCGCTGATCCGGCAGCTGTGCCACGCGGACGTCTTTGCGGCGCTTACCTATCGCGGCTGCGAGGACCTCGTCCCGCTGATCTCAGAAGAGGGGATCCCCTGCTTCGTAATCAGCCTTGATACTCTCGACGAGAACCTTCCCGGACGCCCCTGCGCCGAAGAGAGCGCGGAGACCGCGGTCATCTTCTATACCTCCGGCACCACGGGAGAGCCGAAGGCCGTGCCGCTGACGCACGGCAACCTGCTGGCCTGCATCGAGGGCTGCGTCGAGCATATCGACATGATCAACGAGGACGACGTCTTTCTGAACGCCCTGCCCAATTCAAATGTATTCGGTTTTTCATGCGGCGCGCTGCTGCCGCTTATCAAAGCGACGCGTCAGGTGATCCTGACCTCCTTCATGCCTGTCGAGTCCTCGATGGACGCCATCAAGCAGGCCGAAGTGACGATCGCCACGGCGGTGCCGACGATGATCGCCCTGATGGTGGGCGCGGCCTCGCGCGGCGCGGCGCTCTCCTCCTCGATGCGCTGCATCCTCTCGGGCGGCGACCGGCTGTCCGCCGAAACGTGGCGGCGCGCTGAGAAACTGCTGCGCGTCCCGGTGCTCCAGGGCTACGGCCTCACCGAGGCTTCTTCGGTGGTGGCGCTTCCGCCCTCGATAAAGGCGGTGAGGCCGGGCAGCGTCGGCACGCTGCTCTCCTGCGTCGAGGCTGAGATCCGCGGCGACGACGGCGAGACGCTCCCCCAGGGACGCGAAGGCCACCTCTGGATCAGGGGCAGTTCGGTCGCCAAATGCTACTACTGCAATCCGGAGCTGACGGCGGAACGTTTTGAAAACGGCTGGTTCAACACCTGCGATATCGCGAAATTCGACGAGGACGGCTACCTTTATCTCGTCGGGCGCGACTGCGACGTCATCTTCGTCGGCGGCTTCAAGGTCTACGCGCGCGAAGTGGAAAGGGCGCTTGAGGAGCATCAGCTGGTGCGGGAGGCCGCCGTCGTCGGCGTGCCCCGCTCGATAAGCGGCGAGATCGTAAAGGCCTTCGTCGTGCTCAAAAAGGGCGAACGGGTCTCCGCGAAAGAGCTCATCGAATATTGCAAGAAAAAGCTCTCCTACTATAAAGTGCCGAGAATCATCGAATTTGTCACCGAAATGCCGCGTTCGGCGATCGGGGAGATCGTGAAGAGAAAACTCTCAAATGATTAAAGGGCAGCTGCAAGATGTTTGGACTGAATTGCCGTGTAACGCGTGATCTGAGCGGCTGGGAACGTAGGGCCGTCGAGGAGCTGCTGGAACGCAGCGGCCTCATCTTCGAGGGCTCGCCGGAGTATACCGCGATCGCGGAGGACGGCGAGGAGAAGGTCGTTGCCACGGCGAGCCTCTCTGGTCCCGTGATAAAAATGGTGGCCGCCGACCCGCAATGGCAGGAGGCGGGGCTCTTGGGCACCGTCATCTCGGCGCTGATGCGGGCCGCGCGCGAAGAGGGGATATATCACCTCTTCGTCTATACGAAGCCGGAGACGGCGGCGCGCTTCGCGGGGCTAGGCTTCCGCGAGCTCGCCGCCTCAAGCCGTTCCGTGCTTATGGAATGCGGCGTGCCTGGTGTGGAAGACTACCGCCGCTCGCTGGCGGCGCTTAAAGAAGAAAACGGCGCGCCCGCGGCGGCGGCCGTGATGAACTGCAATCCCTTCACACTGGGACACCGCTATCTGATCGAAGAGGCGGCAAAGCTCTCGCCGCTCTTTTACGTGATCGTTGTAGAGGAGGACGCCTCCGTCTTTCCCTTTGCCGACCGTCTGGAGCTCGTCCGCAAAGGGACCGCCGATATCGCCAATGTCCGTGTGCTGTCCAGCTCGCATTACGCGGTATCGTCGGCGACCTTCCCCACCTATTTCCTCAAAGACAGGGGAGAAAGCGCCGTCGCGCGCGCGCAGGCCGAGCTTGACGCGCGGCTGTTTGCGTCGCTCTTCGTTCCCGCGCTGGGGCTTGACCGCCGCTTTGTGGGGACGGAGCCGCTTTCGCCGGTCACCGCGCTCTACAACTCCGTGCTGAAAAAGACGCTGCCGCCGCTGGGCTGCCGTGTGACGGAGATCAGCCGGGCGACGGCGGGGGGCGAAGTGATCTCCGCCTCGCGCGTGCGTGCGCTGATCGCCTCCGGTGAAGAGGCGGGGCTGGCGGAACTGCTCCCGCCGGCGACGCTCGCATATTTGAAGACTCCGCGCGGAGCCGCCGTGGCCGCGAAGCTGAGAGAAGAGAAATGACGCCGCTTGAAGAAGTGCTTGCGGGGCGCGACGAACGCGCCGCCTGGCAGCGGCGCTGGCTTGAGGCGCCGGAGGGGGATTACTTCGTCTGTCAGATCGGGCTCAACATCCCCGGCTGCCCTAAACGGATTCCCCGCGACCTGGCGATCGTCAGGAAATGCCGTAAATATCTGCTGGCGCATGCGCACGCCGCGGCCGCCGAGGAGCAGTATCTTGAAAACGGCGCGGGCGTCTGCTGGCAGGGGGCCTTCGACGCTTCAAAATACGAGGCCGCCGCGCTGAAACGGTGCGCGGTCGCGGCGGAGGATTCCATGACTGCGGGGCGCGTGCTAGATATCGACATCCTTACCCGCGGGGGCTCGCTCTCCCGCGTCCATATGGGGCTTCCCGAACGCCGCTGTCTTCTCTGCGGCGACAAAGCAAAAGTCTGTGCAAGGCTGGGACGCCACTTGCAGTCGGAGCTGAGGGAAAAGGTGATCCGGCTCGTCGACGCCGCCGCGCTTGAGATGTGAGGGCGGATGTGCCGCGCCCCCTGCAATTTTACGCGGGCAGCAGTCTTTTCTCCCGCGTTTTAACGAGAACCTTCGCCCGGCTGCCGTTATTCCCGGCGGCTGAACGCATTGGCGGGCGCGGATAGCCGGATTTCCCCCGCCGCCGCGATAATTTTTATTTTTTGATCAGGATACGCCGGCGGCTTTGCTTATTTACGGCGGATATCGCTTAAAACATAAAGATTAATCAGTAATTTCCCATGCAAAAAAGTATGATATACATATAGATTATATAATTGTTGATGGAGGAGATTTTACTTGGCGCGCATTCAGCCGCTTTGACGGCGGCTGATATATCAAA
>CAKSWL010000129.1 GCA_934511335.1 uncultured Cloacibacillus sp.
CCTCACGGAGGACGTGCCCTTCCTTTTGGCGCCTCTTTCGGAAATGGGCGGTATGGCTAATGTACCTACGCCTACTATTTACGCGATAATACAACTCGCGGGAATAATAAATCAGACAAATTACATGGATTGCGCAAGAGGGCTAAGCTCGATGGGCTTAAAAGATATGTCCCGCGATGAGGTCATAAACCTCGTCCAAGGATGACATCAACAGAGGTGAAAGATATGTCAGGAAATAAACACCTATCGTTTAAGTTTAAGGTACCGCATACATATATACTTATTGCTTCTCTGATCATCCTCGCGGCAATAGGAACATACCTGATCCCCGCCGGTGAATTTGATCGCGTCAAGGATGAGCGGACTGGGCGCACTTTGGTCATGCCGGGGACATTCCACCATGTAGAACAAAAACCCGTCGATCTCTTTGATGCCATAATGTCTCTTCCCAAAGGGCTGAACGAGGCGAGCGAAATAATCTTCTTCGTGCTGTTGGTCGGCTCCGTATTCGGTATCATCAACTCCACCGGCACCATCAATCGCGTGATAAGCAGAGCCGTTATAAAATTGGAAGGGCGCGAGCATTTTCTTGTTCCGGCCGCGATGCTTGTAATCGCGACCGGAGGCGCCACGTTCGGGATGGCGGAAGAGTCGCTGATATTCATCCCGCTGGCGGCGGCGATAGCCAAAGGCGTGGGCTACGACGCGGTGGTGGGGGTCGCCATGATCTATCTGGGCGCTTATGTCGGCTATACCGCCGGCCCGCTGAACCCTTTCAACACCGGCATCGCCCAAGGCATCGCCGAGCTGCCTCTTTTTTCCGGCATGACGTTCAGATTTGGCTGCATGTTTCTCTTCTACATCCTCATTTGGTGGTGGATCATGCGCTATGCCAAAATGGTGAAAAAATATCCTACGAAGAGCCTTGTATATGACGCCGCTTCACCGGAAACTTCCGAGGTCATTTTTGACGAAACTCCTCTCAGCGGAAGAGATTTCTCCATCCTCGCCGTTATCTTCCTTGGCTTTGCGTGGCTTGCGTGGGGTGTGATCAAAAAAGGATATTATCTTCAGGAGATAATTACGATCTTCCTCATAATGGGTATCGTGTGCGGAGTAATCGGACGTCTCAAAGCTGAACAAATAGCGGAAAATTTCGTGACCGGCGCAAAAGATATGGTTTTTACCGCCATCTGCATCGGGCTTGCGAGGGCGATCGTCGTCGTACTAAACAGCGGGGATATCATGGATTCGGTCATCAACGCGATGGCGACGGTCGTCGGCTGGCTGCCGGCGAGTATATCCGCCGTGGGTATGCTTCTTGTGCAGACCGCGCTGAATTTCATATTCGCCTCCGGCTCCGGCCAGGCCGCGACGACGATGCCGATTTTAGCTCCGCTTGGCGACATCCTCGGAGTCACGCGCCAGGTATCGGTGCTGGCATTCCAGTTCGGCGACGGGATAACGAACGCCATTTCTCCCATTCAACCGACACTTATGGCCGCGATCGGGCTTGCCGGCGTCACGTATGAAAAATGGGTAAAGTTCGTATGGCCGGTCATGGTTTCGTGGACTTTGCTGGCGGCCTGCTTGTTAGTTGTCGCAACAATGATAAAACTAGGCCCTTTCTAAATCCCGTAACGGCGAAAATCGCTTAGACGCACAACGTCAAATTAAAACATAACGATTTGCAATACAAAATACAACATAACGGAGGTTTTTACAATGCCCTGCAAATTAATCAACGCCGCTGCCGTACAAGAACTGCTCTCGATGAAAGATACCGTCGACGCGTGTGAGACCGCATTTCGCGATTGGGGAAATAACGAGGTCGTATGCCCTACTAAGGTGACTTTGGAATTGGGCGAGGACGCCGAGTGGCCCCCGTATAAAAACGGACTCAACGGCATGCCGGCGTATATACACAGCATGAAGAGCGCGGGTATCAAGTGCGTCGGAGGTTCTTTGAACAATCCCTCGTGGGGGCTTCCTTACATAATCGCGCTGATATTGCTCTTCGATCCTGAGACCGGCGTATTTCGCTGCGTGATGGACGGAGAGCAGATAACAAATTACCGCACGGGCGCGCAGGCTGCCGTAGCCGCCAAATACATGACTGACAAGAAGAAAATACGTCTGGGGATCTTCGGGGCCGGCGCTCAGGGACGCACGCAGCTGATGGCGTTCGCCGAAGTTTTTGAAATAGAGGAAGCCGTAGTATACGACATCAGCGACGAAGCGATAAAAAAATATATCGCCGAGATGGCGCCGAAAACAAATATAAAAATCACCGCAGCGGACGCCCCCGAAAAAGTATTCGATAGAACCGATATCATCGTCTCGGTTACGCACGCCAAAAACAAGTTTATCAAAAACGACTGGTTCAAAGCCGGACAGATCATATTCCCGATGGGATCGTTCACCGAATGCGAAGACGAGCTGCTCTTGTCCGCTGACAGAGTTTTCGTCGATTCGATAGGGCAGACCCTTCACAGAGGCGCGCTGAAAAATATCGTCGATAACGGCAAATTCAACAAAGAGATGATAACCGCTACGATCGGCGAATTGGTGGCCGGCAAAGCCGACGGACACATCAAAGAGGGCGAAAAAATCGTCTGCGTTCCCATCGGCACCGGCGCTATGGACGTGGCCGTGGCTACGAAGGTCTACGAAAAAGCGAAAGCACTCGGACTTGGGAGCTCCTTCGTCTTTAATGATGACACCGAGGTTGAACCCAAACGCTAAATTTCGCTATGCAAACGGCGGCCGGGAATGCGAGACATTTCCGGCCGCATTTACAGGCTTGCAGCAATAACAAACCGCTCATTATATTTCTCCGTAGGGATGTGACAAGAAGATGACGCTTTTCATCGAGACATTTAAGGCAATAACGCCGGATAACCTTGTAATGATCGGGGTCGGGGGATTGCTGATGTACCTGGCGATAAAAAAGGAGTTTGAACCCAACCTGCTGCTTCCGATGGGATTTGGCACGATACTGGTCAACCTGCCGCTCTCTTCCGCTCTGGACCAAATCGCGGGCGGAAAAGTTGTGGAAGGCGCGCTCTCGATGTTATTCAAAATGGGCATCGCGACGGAGATAATGCCGCTGCTTATTCTGATAGCGGTCGGGGCGATGTGCGATTTCACCCCGCTGCTCGCAAATCCCAAAGTATTCCTCTTTGGTTTGACGGCGC
This sequence comes from uncultured Cloacibacillus sp., assembly GCA_934511335.1. GTDB lineage: Bacteria > Synergistota > Synergistia > Synergistales > Synergistaceae > Cloacibacillus. The sequence continues at coordinate 3,198 of CAKSWL010000129.1, forward strand.
AGGCGGGGATATTCCTCACGATGGGGCTCGCTTTATTCTGCGGCTATAATGTATACGAAGCCGCGTCGATAGGCATTATCGGCGCCGCCGACGGCCCGACCTCCATCTATGTCTCAACGCGGTTCGCGCCCAATCTGCTCGGCCCCATATCCGTGGCCGCATACACCTATATGGCTCTCGTCCCGTTAATACAACCGCCGGTGATCATGGCGCTGACAACGGCAAAAGAGCGGCGTATAAAAATGGCATACGCGCCCAACAGCGTGTCAAAAAACAAACTGATATTATTCCCCATATTGGTAACGATATTTGGCGGCATCGTGGCCCCCGCATCAGTGGCACTGCTCGGCTTCGTCATGTTCGGCAACCTGTTGAGAGTCAGCGGCGTAACAGACCGTCTCTCAAACGCAGCGCAAAACGAGCTTGCGAACATCGTCACCATTCTGCTTGGCTTCTCCATCGCCGCGACAATGACGGGAGAAAAATTTGTGAATGCAGGCACGCTCGTCATAATCTCAATGGGGCTGGCGGCGTTCGTACTCGACACAGCCAGCGGCGTACTGACGGCAAAGCTGTTCAACATATTTTTGCCGGAGAACAGGCGCATAAACCCGATGATCGGAGCCGCTGGAATATCGGCCTTCCCCATGTCCGCCAGAACGATACAGCGGATGGGGCAAAAAGCCGACTCCAACAACCACCTGCTGATGCATGCCGTGGGAGCAAACGTTGCAGGACAGATAGGCTCCGTGCTGGCCGGCGGCATCCTCCTGGCATATCTCGGCTAGCGCAGATCATCATCACGTCCGCATAACTATTTTTGAGGAGGAAAACAGATGGCCCGCAAAGTGGTAAATTGTGACAAAGCGCCGCCGGCGATCGGATCTTACAGTCAGGGAGTATGGGCTGGGGATTTATTATTTCTGACCGGCGTATGCGGCGCGGATGCCGAAAGCGGCGAAATTCTCGGCGGCGGCGATATACGCGCTGAGACAAAAGCGGCTATGGAAACGGCAAAAGCGATGCTTGAGTCGGAGGGGCTTACTTTCGATAACGTCGTGAACGCGCGAATTTATATCACAAACTTTGATGATTTTAAAAAAATGGACGAAGTATATAGAAGCTACTTCACAGCGCCTTATCCTGCGAGAGCGACCGTTGAAACGGCGAAACTTGCCGACGGCGCGCATGTGGAAATAGTATTTGTCGCGTATAAAGAGCGGCAATAAACCCGCCGCGCCGCAGCCTGCGCTTGAGGTTTTGCCTTTGTCTTCGTTAATCAGGCGATAGTTGGGATCGTAAGTCCTTGATATGACAGGGTTTATGCTATATCATCATTGAAAACGGCGTCTGTTTGACGGAATAGCGAAGGAAAAAGAGACCGCAGCCGTTTTAGCCACGCAAAGCGATATGACGCGACCGGCGCGGTTGGAGGAGATTTTCCCAGCGCCGCGCCGGCTGTTTTTCAGTAATTCAGCTTTCAACGATTCTTAAGTTTCTCCAGCAGCTTCAGCGCCGCCGGGCTTTTGCCTAAGCCGCCGAAGGTGCAGCGCAGTTCCAGCGGCAGCTTGAGCCCGATATCGTACATCGCGGCGATCGTTTCGTCGAGCGGTATCACACGGTCATACCCGGCGAGCGCCATGTTTGCCGCGGCGACGGCGTTTGAAGCACCCATCACATTCTTGCCGAGACAGGGCACCTCGACGCGGTTCGCCACCGGATCGCAGGCGAGCCCCGTGATGTTTTGCAGCGCCATCGCGGCGGCGTCGGCGCACTGCGCCGCGCTGCCGCCCATCAGCTGCGCCAGCCCCGCCGCCGCCATGCCGGAACCCGCGCCGCACTCCACCTGGCAGCCGCCCACCTCGGCGGCGAAGGTCGCACCCTCGGCGATAAAGATGCCGACGAGCCCCGCTGCGAGCATCGCGCGCGTGATCTCTTCTTTCGGCCTGCCTAGCGCGAAGCCTGCACCGAGCAGCGTCCCAGGTAAACAGCCGCAGGAACCGGCGGTCGGCGCAGCGACGATGACCCCCATCGAGCTCTTCGTCTCCATGATCGCCGTGACCGATTTGATGATGTTGTTGAGTATATCGCAGGGTATGAGCGCGCCGCGTTCGCGCGCCGCCTCGATCATATAAGCCTGCGGGCCGAGTATCCGGTCGGCATACTCCGTACCCGCGAGGCCGTTCTTCAGCGCTCCCTCCATAATATCGACGAGGGCGCCCATCTTCGCCACGGCCTCTTCCCGCGACGTGCCGCCGCGCGCAGCCTCATACTCCGCCGCCAGCTCCCACATCGCAAGCCCCCGCCCCTCGTTCCAGGCCAGCATCTCCGCCGCCGTCGAGAAGGGCACGGCGCAGCCCGCGCGTGAAAGCGTCGGCAGCATCGGCGCGATGAGCATGAACTCCGCCGCGCCGCATTCTCCGGCGACGGCGCGCAGCGCCTCCCCGTCGGGGGCCTGCGAATATTTCAGCGTCAGCAGCGCCGCGCCGCCGTTCTCCGCTATCTGCGCAAACTCCGGCGCAGAGGCGGCGACGGCCGCCGAATCCCGCATCTTTTCCGCGCCGCGGGCCTCCGAGAACCTCGCCAGCACCTCGTAAAAATCACCGCAGATTGAGACGGGGAAACCGTCGCAGCGCCACATCTCGATCATGCCGCCGCCGACTGAGACCCCCTCCCACAGATGGTGTTCGCCGCCGCGTCCCCAGACTTCCATACGGTAATTGTTCGGATGCGCCGCGCCATAATCGAAAATGCGAAATTCGACCTCGACGCCCGCCTCCTGCGCAAGAACCGCGTAGCGGTCGACATCCGGCTCCGTGATCTCCTTGCCGAGAATGCCGCAGACAAAGCCCATATCCGTGCCGTGCCCGTCGTGCGAGGCGGCGAGCGAGCCATTCACGTCAAAATCGACGATCACGCGCCGCGGCGCACCTCCGACAGACTGCCGCACGATCGAAGCGATACGCGCCGCCCCCGCGACATGCGAGCTCGACGGTCCGCGCATCACTGGCCCAATGACGTCATTAAAAATACTTGCCGGCATCTTATCCATGATCTTCTATATCTCCCATCGCTATATTTTCTAACTTTAGATACTGTCGACAATAGATCAAACTAAAATCTCCGCCCAAAGAGCTATACACCGAATCTGTACCGCGCAACAAACGACGACGTATATTGGGCGTACCGTGCCGCGCCAGCGTTTTTACTTCAAAAATACGTTTTCTGCAAGAT
>CAKSWL010000130.1 GCA_934511335.1 uncultured Cloacibacillus sp.
GACTAAGAGATGCATGGGCTTCGTCCTTCCCAGCATCGGCTGCATATTCCTCGCCTACGCGCTGTGGGGGCATATGATCCCCGGCGTGCTCTACCATCGCAAGCTGCTGGCGGTCGACATTCTTGACCAGCTGGTCTTTACGACGAACGGTATATATTCGTCGCCGATCGCGGCGGCCGCGACATACGTGTTCATGTTCGTAATGTTCGGCTCCTTCTTTGCCGCCTCGGGAGCGGGAGTCTTTTTCTACAAGTTCTCAATGGCCGTCGCCGGACGCTATGCCGGCGGCGCGGGCAAAGTCGCGATCATCACGAGCGGGCTCTTCGGCATGATAAACGGCAGCCCTACGGCCAATGTCGTCACGACAGGCTCTTTCACCATCCCGATGATGAAAAAGGCGGGATATGACGGGATCTTCTCCGGCGCGGTTACGGCCGTCGCCGCCACCGGCGGCGGCATCATGCCGCCGATCATGGGCACGGCGGCCTTCCTGATGGTCGAAATGGCTGGTATTTCCTATAAGAATATCGCCATCGCCGCCTTTGTGCCCGGAGTCCTCTACTACCTGGCACTGCTGCTCATCGTACATTTCCGCGCGAAAAAATGCGGCCTCGTCGGCCTCAACGCCACGGAACTGCCCTCCGTATGGGGGACTCTTAAAGAGGGCTGGATATTCCTCGTGCCTCTCGTCGTGCTGGTCGTGGTGCTCATGCGCGGGTACACTGCCAACCTTTCCGCGGTTGTCGGCATCGTGGCCGTCATCGCCGCCTCCTGGGCCCGCAAAGAGACGCGGATGTACCTGCCGGCGATCATCAAAGCGCTGGAAGACGCCGCTAAGTCCGCGGTAATCGTTTCGCTCTCCTGCGCGGTCGCCGGCTGCGTCATCGCGGGACTGATGACGACGGGACTCAGCGGAAAGCTCGCGAGCCTCATCCTCAGCCTCGGCGGCAACAGCACCTTGTCGGCGCTTATTCTGACGGCGGCTATCTGCACGCTGCTCGGCATGGGAATGCCGGTCGCGGCGGCCTACTGCCTGACGGCGGCGCTTTGCATCCCCTCGCTCTATGAGCTTGGCCTGCAGCCGCTTGAAGCACATATGTTCGTCGTTTACTTCGCGACCCTTTCGGCGATCACGCCGCCGGTAGCCGTCGCCTCCTACGCCGCGGCGGGGATATCCGAATCAAACGCGGCGACGGTCGGCTGGCAGGCCTGCCGCATCGGCCTGGTGTCGTTCATCGTCCCCTTCATCTTCGTCTTCGAGCCGATGCTGATGGTCACTCCCGATAACTTTTCGCTCCAGAGCATCTGGATCGTGACCACGGCGACGCTGGGCGTCATCATCCTCTGCGCCGGCCTCGAGGGCTTCCTGAAGCGAGATATCCCGATGATCCTGCGCGGCGTGCTGGTGATCGGCGGCCTGCTGCTCATCTATCCCGGCGCGATCACTGACTATATCGGACTGGGTGTCATGGCTCTGCTTATCGTTCAGCAGTTCGCCGGAATTAAACTAGGGGGGAAATAAATTGAAAAAGGTGGAAAAACACTTATTTCCGAAAGATATAAAAGAGACGCTTGCTTTCCTGGAAGAATATAAGGGCGAGGCCCGCCTCGTCTCGGGTGCGACGGACCTGATGCTCTGGATTCGCGAGGAAAAGGTGACCCCGCGGGTGCTGGTAGATGTCTCGGATCTTCCCGAAATGCGCTTCGTCTCCGTCGAAAACGGGAAAATGACGATCGGCGCGGCGATGACCCACGCCGAGATAGCGGCGCACGAGGCGGTGAAACGGATTTTTCCGTCACTCTCCGACGGCTGCCGCAGCGTCGGTTCGCCGCAGATACGCAATATCGCCACGCTTGCGGGGAACATCGTCAGCGCACAGCCCGCGGCGGACTCCGTGGTGCCGATGACGGCCCTGGACGCGGTATGCGAGATCGTCAGCAAAGAGGGAATACGCAGGCAGCCGCTCTGCGAGCTCTCGAAGACGGTCGGCGAAAGTTACGTCGACCCGACGAAGGAGATATTGACGAAGATCGAAATCGCCGTCCCCGCCGGTAAATACGGCACCGCCTTCAAGCGGATCGCGGCGCGCGAGGCGATGGCGCTGCCTGTGGTCAACGTAGCGGTGATGCTCGAGGCCGCAGGCGACGGGACGCTAAACGCGGCGCGCGTCGTCGCCTCGCCGGTCGCCGTCGTGCCCTTCCGCGCGCGGAAGGCCGAGGCGCATCTGCTGGGTAAAAAACCGCAGGCGGAGCTCATCGCCGAAGCCGCCGCGATCGCGGGGGACGAGGCGTCGCCGCGCGACTCTCTCGTCCGCGGTTCGGGAGCCTACCGCAAAGCGCTTGTGAAGGATCTTGTCGAACAGGCGCTTACGGAAGCGGCCGCGGCGCTCGTATAAGGAGTGAATCTCATGCAGGAATTGAAATGTGTCGTAAACGGTAAAAATGTAGCGATAATGATCGATCCCAGCCACTCTTTGGCGGATGTGATCAGGTACGATCTCGGTCTCACGGGGACGAAAAAGGGCTGTGAAGAGGGCGAATGCGGCGCCTGTACCGTGCTGGTGAACGGCCTGCCCGTCGACTCTTGCATCGTGCCCGCGATGAAGGCCCAGGGCAGAAACATCCTTACCATCGAGGGGCTGGCGGAGAACGGCGAACTCGACCCGATACAGGAGGCCTTCGTCGAGGCCGGCGCCATCCAATGCGGCTTCTGCACCCCAGGCGTAGTGCTCTCCGCCAAGGCGCTGCTGATGCGCGAAGATAACCCGACCAAGGAAGAGGTGCGCGACGAACTCTCCGGACACTTCTGCCGCTGTACCGGATACCTGCAGTTCTACGACGCCGTGAGGATCGCCTCGGAGAAGATCAAGGCCCGCAAAGCCGATAAAGCCTAGAGCGGAAATTTCGTTAAAACTGAGACTGCGGCGGAAAACATGAAAATGAATTCTGCCGCGGCCTTTTTATAAACGCTTTATGAAGGGAGTTTTTTATATGCAGCGAATCGGCCTTTTCACACCGATAAAGATAAACTCGATGGAGCTCGCCAATAGAGTCATTATGTCGCCGATGTTCACCAACTCGGCGGCGCCCGGCGGCTTCGTCTCGAAAAACACGATCAAGCACTATGTCGACCGCGCCCGTTCCGGCGTCGGGCTCATCATGACGGAACACACCAGCGTAAGCTCGCACTTCATCCACGCGGGGCTGCGCCTGCAAATCAGCCGTGACGAACATATAGACGGCTTTAAAAAACTTATCGCCGCCGTGCATGACGAGGGCTGCAAGATCGGCCTCCAGATCGCGCACTCGATCTACGGCGTCGGCAAAAAACCGCACGAACTGACCAACGAGGAATGCTACGGCATCATCGACGACTTCGCCGCCGGCGCGCGCCGCGCCTACGAAGCGGGCTTCGACGCGATCGAACTCCACTATGCCCATACCTATACGATGGCGGACTTCATCTCGCGCCGCACCAACCTCCGCACCGACGAATTCGGCGGCGACATCTACGGAAGGATGTTCATTCACCTGGAGATCCTCAAAAAGGTGCGCGCCCTCGTCGGCCCCGATTATCCGCTATTTGCGCGCATCAGCGCGGAGGAGTTCGTCCTTGGCGGCAACACCATCGTGCAGAGCCGTATCTTCGCGCAGGAGCTGGTGAAGCATGGCATCGACTGCATGGACGTCTCGGCTGGCGTGCGTTTTGACGACGCTCCCGTCAAAGGTTATTCTGACCAGCGCGGCAAGCCGACGATCGAGTATCCCGACGGTCCGAACGTCTACCTCGCGGAGGAGATTAAAAAGTGCGTCGACGTTCCCGTCGTCACGGTGGGCAAGCTCGGCAATCCCGAGTTCGCCGACGGCGTGATCGCCGAGGGGCGCGCCGACATGGTGGCGCTGGCCCGCCCGCTGATCGCCGACCCGATGTGGGTGCGCAAGGCCAAAGACCGCCGATTCGACCGCATCACCGAATGCCTTTACTGCACTGAATGCCTCTACGAGCGTCATGACCCCTCCGCCTACATCCATTGTATGCGCTACACCTGCCAAAACGCCTGCCCCGCGAATGTCGAAGTGCCGGTATATCTTGACTTTGCCCGGCGCGGCATGTACAAAGAAGCCTATCAGGTGATACAAAACGAGAACCCCCTCGTCCTCACCTGCGGCCGCGTCTGCAACCACCTCTGCGAAAATATGTGCAACCGCGTCAAAATCGACGGACCGATCGCCATTCGCGGCATCAAACGCTTTATCACCGATTGGCTGCTGGAACACGACGGGAAATTCCCGCTGCCCGCTATGGAGCCGGAAAACGGCAAGCGCGTGGCGGTGGTCGGCTCCGGCCCCTCCGGGCTTTCCTGCGCCTTCTACCTGCGGAAAAAAGGTTATGAAGTCACGGTCTTCGAGGCGCTTGACGTGATCGGCGGCATGTTGGCGGTGGGACTCCCCGAATACCGCCTGCCGCAGGAAAAATTTGCGAAAGAGCTTGAACTCTTCAAAGAGATGGGGATAAATTTCGTCACCGGCAAACGGATCGGCGAAGACCTCGGCCTTGCGGAACTGCGCGCCCTGGGATACATGGCCGTCTACCTGGCCGTCGGCGACCACAACGACCGTAAGCTCAGCGTGGCGGGCGAAGACCTCGCGGGCGTCACCTCCGGCGTCGCCTTCCTGCGCTCGGTGAAGACCGGCGGCGGCTGTGACCTCGAAGGCAAAGAGGTGGTCGTCGTCGGCGGCGGAAACGTCTCAATGGACTGCGCGAGGACGGCCATCCGCCTCGGAGCCGCGAAGGTGTCGCTCTTCTGTCTGGAAAAAGAAAACGAAATGCCGGCCCACCCCGACGAAGTCCGCGAGGGCAAAGAAGAGGGACTCTACGTCTTTAACGGCTGGGGGCCGCTTGCCATCGGCGGTAAAAACGGACAGGCCGCGGAAGTGACCTTTAAAAAATGTACCTCCGTCTTTGACGAAGCGGGGCGCTTCAGCCCCTCCTATGACGAAAGCGCCCAGATGAAGGTGCACGCCGACTTCGTCATCTGCGCGATCGGCCAGGCGCTGAGCCGCGAAGTCGCCGCCAAAGACGACGGGCTCGTCGAGATTCGCGGCAACGTGATCAAGGCGGCTTACCGCGGCGCCACCGCGACGCCGTGGATCTTTGCCGGCGGCGACTGCGCGACCGGCCCGGATTCCGTCGTCAGCGGCGTAAACCGCGGCAAAGAGGCGGCCTCTTCGATCGACCGCTACCTCGGCGGCGACGGACAGGTGATCGCGCCGAAATATATCGCTAGAGAGCTGAGCAAACCCGTGGACGAGACGCCGGCGGCGCGCGAGGTCATGCCCATGCTCTCGCCCGAAGAACGTAGAGGATGTTTCTGCGAAGTGGAACGCGGCTTTACCGAAGAGCAGATCGCCAAAGAGGCCGGCCGGTGTCTGCGCTGCGACGTCTTGAAGGTAAGCAGGCTGTAACAAAAATCTGAAAAGAGGTTTTTCTTTGTCATGAGAAAGGGCAAGACTGTTATCGTAAGAGGCGGCGGCGACCTCGCTACCGGCATCATATACCGGCTTTGGAAGGTTGGCTGCTCCGTGCTGGCCTTGGAGACCGCCCGCCCGCTGGTAGTGCGCAGAACGGTTTCCGTCGCCTCCGCCGTCTTCGACGGCTCCGCGAAGGTGGAGGAGATGCGGGCGGCCCTCATTGATTCCGCCGAAAAATTCGCCGCAGGCTCCGACGTCGTCCAGGTGCTTGTCGATCCCGAAGGAAAGGCGATCGAAAAGATCAGGCCCGACATTCTCATCGACGCGACCATGGCAAAGAAAAACCTCGGCACGACGAAAGACATGGCGCCGCTCGTCATCGCCATCGGCCCCGGATTTTCCGCCCCTCAGGAGGTCCACGCGGTGATAGAGACCAAACGCGGCCACACACTGGGACGGGTCATAACCGACGGCGGCGCGATACCCAATACCGGCGTGCCCGGAATGATAAAGGGCTTCAGTACGGAAAGGCTGCTCCGCGCGCCCGCGGACGGATACCTCCTGCCGGTGCATAAGATCGGCGACGAGGTCTCCTGCGGCGAAGTCGTCGGTTATGTCAACGGCGTGGAAGTCTGCGCCAAACTCGACGGCATCTTAAGAGGGCTCATCCACCCCAACGTCTACGTGACGAAGGGGCTGAAAATCGGCGACGTAGACCCGCGCGGCGACGCCTCCCACTGTTGGAGCATCACCGACAAGGCCTTGGCGATCGCCGGCGGCGTTCTCGAAGTGATAATGAGCGCCGATCACGGAACGGAAAAAGACCAAGATCAACCCAAGGGGGAAGCAGAATAAAATGAAAACGATCCAGGCGGGGACGCTGGAATCGATGGACTGCCTCGTGACCTTAAGCGAGGCGGAGCCGGGA
>CAKSWL010000131.1 GCA_934511335.1 uncultured Cloacibacillus sp.
CAATATATCTTTTATATGAAAAGGTCATCCTGACGCTGCGCGAGCTGAATCAGGAGGTCTCCTCGCTGCGCCTCGGCTACGACCTGCCCGACGCCTCGGCGCCCGAGGCCGTTCCCGAGCTGCAGCAGCTGCGCTCCACCTTCGTCGTGCTCGCGCAGTCGGCGATAGACAAAGAGCAGCTTTCGCGCGACTACATCACCGACATCGTGAAGGTGCAGGAGGAGGAGCGCGAGCGTATCTCACGCGAGATACACGACGGTCCGCTGCAGGACGTCACCGCGCTGGTCCAAAGGCTCCGGCTTCTGGCGCTGGACGTCGCCGACGAACGGATCATCAGCAGCCTGGAGAACGCCGAAAAGGTGGCGATGATCGGCGTCAAAGAGATGCGCGAATTCTGCAACAACCTCACCCCGCCCTGGCTGGACCTCGGTCTGCATCACTCGTTGGCGGAGCTCTGCAACCGCATGTCCTCCCAGCTTGGCGTACAGATAGAGCTTGAAGCCGAAGACGGCGGCGATTACGACGACGAATCTCTGCCCGCCCCCCTCTGCCTCGCCTTTTACCGGGTGGTGCAGGAGTCGATAAACAACTCCGTCCACCATGGCAAGGCCTCCTTCATCTCCGTACAGCTTGAGAGAAAAGAAGAGCGGATCATCATGCGCATAGAGGACAACGGCAAGGGCTTCAACATGCCCGACGATGTGAAAGAACTCCGCGTGCGGGGGCATCGCGGGCTCTCGAACATGAAAGAGCGCATACGCCTCGCCGGCGGTTCTTTGGAAATCACATCCGCTTTAGGGATCGGTACAATTATAAGTTGTGAAGTGCCGCTTCAGAATGTAGAATAATAACGGAAGCGGAATGTCTGCCGACAATTTTACGCGCTGTTGTCTTATTGGCGGACATTCTTATCGATTCTTAATTCCGAAAGGTGGGAGCCTTCGGGCGATTTACGGTGAAACTGAGAATTTTGGGCGCCGCCGGTGAAGTTACCGGCTCCAACTATATGATAGAGACGGATGGTTACAAAGTACTAGTCGACTGCGGCACGCATCAGGGCGCGGACGAAGAAAAGCACGAGAGAGAGCCCTTTCCCTACAGTCCCGCCGATATAGACGCCGTCCTCCTGACCCATGCGCATATCGACCACAGCGGCAGGATACCCCTCCTCGTCAAGCAGGGCTTTAAGGGAAATATCTACTGCACCCACGCCACCTCGCAGCTGATAGAGATACTGCTGCGCGACTCGGCGCACATCATGCAGGAAGACGCCGAATGGCGTTCACGCAAAAACGCGCGCAAAGGGCTGCCGAAAGTGGAGCCGCTCTACAGCGAAAACGACGTTGAAGAGGCGCTTGCTTTCCGTTACCCGATACCATACGACGAGATAATCGAAATATCCCCCGGACTCAAAGTACGCTATCGCGAGGCGGGGCATATCCTTGGAAGCTCGATAATTGAGACCTGGATATCGGAGGGCGAGGGACGAAAACCCGTCAAGGTAGTCTTCTCCGGCGACCTCGGCCAGTTTGACGGCGTGATAGAAAAACCGCCGGCAATCGTTGAAGAGGCCGATTTCGTCCTCATCGAATCGACCTACGGCGACCGGCTCCATAAATCGCTTGAAGATACGCGCGCCGAGTTCCAGAGCGCGATGGAAGAGGCCATCCGGGCGGGCGGCAAGGTGCTCGTTCCGACCTTTGTCGTCGACCGTGCGCAGCGTATGCTCTATGAATTCAAGCTGTTCCAGAAAAAATTTCCCGACCTCAAAATGCCGAACATCTACCTTGACTCCCCGATGGGCGTTAAGACCACTGAAATATATTCGGCTCACAAGACGCTGCTTTCGCGTGAGCTTAAAGAGCTGCTGATGGGCGGGGAGGACCCCTTTGAACCGCGTGGCTTCAGCTTCGTGCGCAGCGCCGACGAATCGCGCGCCATCAACGACATGGCCGAAGGCATCGTGCTTGCGGGAAGCGGCATGTGCTCCGGCGGACGCATCATGCACCACCTCAAGCACAACCTCTTCAAAAAAGACACGCACGTATTCTTCGTCGGCTACCAGGCGTACGGCACCCTCGGACGCCGCCTCGTCGACGGCGCGAAGACGGTGCGCATCGCGGGCGAAGAGATATCGGTCGAGGCCCAGTTCCACACCTTGAACGGCTTCTCCGCCCACGCGGACCGCGACGACCTGCTCAAATGGGCGGCCCATTTCCCCAAAAAAGCGCAGTTTGTCATCGTCCACGGCGAACCGAAGTCCGCGGAGTCCCTTGCGCTGGGCCTCAAAGACAACGGCTATTCTACGCGCATCCCGGCGATCGGCGATGAGATAGACCTTCTCGCGCCGGCCCCGGCGAAGCCTGCGATGCCCGTCATCTCACCGCGCATCCTTGACCGCATACAAATCAACTCGCAGGATGTGGAGAACGTGCTGAACCTCATCTCGGCGCGCACGGCGCAGATGCGGGAGACGCTCATCCGCAACGAAGAACAATACAAAAACATCATGCCGCTCCTTATTTCAGCAAGGACGCTGCTTGAAACCGCGGCCGCCTTAAGCGACAATAAGATAGAGTACAAAAAAGAAGAAGAAAAGAGATAATCGCAGTGGAACAAAAAGGACGAGATGCTTTATGAGGGAAAAGGTCAAATACGCCGCGGGCGCAGCCGCGGCGGCGGCGATACTTGCGGCTCTGTTCTTCTCATACGCCCTGAGAGAACCTTCCGGCATCCTGACGATGATCCCCCGGCCCGGAAACTCAAGGGCCTACGTGCTGACGGAGACGAAAGAGGGCAGCTATCCCCGGGCCCTTTCGGCGCTTTTAACGGACGGCGTCTACGCGCTGCTTAAAGGCGGCACGCCGCGCAACGCGCTTCTCTTCGCGGCGGCGGCGGCGAAAGAGGCCGCCCTGCTCGTTGAAGACGGCGGCGCGGGAATGGCCGAAGTCTACGCCTCCCTTCGCTTTGCCCCGTCCGATACCTCCGCGCTAAAAAAAGGCGCTCTGCCCGATAGCCTGAAACAAGTATTCAAAGGCGCCTCCGTGCGCGCCGGCGGCGATAAGGGCGTCTTCGTGATAGAGGCAGAGGGGCTCTCCGCCCCCGTCTACTACACAGTCAAAGGCAAAACCGTAGCGATGGCGGCGGAGCTTTCGGCGCTGCGGCGCATGGAAAGGGCCTCAAAAAAATCCGCCGGGAACCTCGGCGGTAAAAAATGGCGCCAGGAAAAAAACTGGCCCGCCCACATTGAAATATCCGACGGCGGCATGATAACGGCGAACGCGGAGCATAAATTCACCATCACCGTCGAAGCCGCCTGGCGCAGCCTTGAGCCCCAAAGCCCCGCAGACCCCGCAGGCGAGATCCGCTGGGTGCTTGTGGACCTCGGAAAACCGGTCGAGTCCTACCTTTCCTCGTCGCTGAAGGCGAAGCGGTGGGATACGGAGGACTTCACCATCCCTCAGCCGCTTCTGCTCTCGATGGGCGTCAACCTGCCGCCGCTCGGCGGCGCTCCGCAGGACTGGCCCTTCCCCCTCTCCTACCTTGGGGAGATCGCGGAAAGCCTCAACATAAAAGATGACCAGATACGCGAAGTGCTCTCTGGGCAGACGGTCTTTTCCTTCGGCGGTCAGAACCGCATCCTCTGGTTCTCGCTGCCCGGCTTCCTGGTGGAGTTCTCCGGCCGTCCCGCGCTCATGAACGAACTGGTCGACTCCTTCTGGAAAAACCTATTCTTCGGCGCGGAGCCCAAACCGCTCCCCGGCTTTACCTTCGGCGGGACGACCAACGTGCCCTTCTCCGTCATCGGCGCGGGGCGCGACGGCATCGCGGTGCTGGGGCTGACCACGCCGCAGTCCATAAACACCAAAAACAGCCTGGGCAAATTCCTTAAAGAAGACGAAGCGGTCGTCGGCTGGATGCTCGCGGACCTGCCGCGCATCGGCGGCGCGCTCTCCGAGATGACCAAAATGAGCAGCTTCTTTGAAGAAGAGAGCATGGAGGACGCGGAAGCATACGGCGGCTACCCTGGATATGGCGGAGAAGAACAGCTCGCGGAGCCGTTGCAGCCGGAAATATCGCTCTCCCCCTTTGACCAGGGGATCACCGACTCCTTCAGCGGCATCCTAAGACGGCTCGGGCGTGTGCTCGTCGTCTGGGAAAAACCGCTTTCCGGACGCATAAACTGGTATAATGCGGCGAAATAGGACCATCGTCCGCCGTATAACAAGTACTTTCTAAACTCTGGAGGTTTTTTCATGTACACGAACGCACTTAAGGTTTTGAGAGAACGCGGCTTTGTCGAGTGGAGCAGCCATAACGAAGAGCTCGAAGAGCACTTTATGAAAAACATGGTAACTGGTTACATCGGTTTTGACCCGAGCGCCGACAGCCTCCACGTCGGCAACCTCGTCGCCATCATGGGACTCGCGTGGCTCCAGCGCCTTGGACACCGCCCGATCGCCATCGCCGGCGGCGGCACGGGACGCATAGGCGACCCCTCGGGGAAAAGCGCCGAGCGCAGCCTGCTCTCCGAAGAGCAGATCCTCCACAACGTCTCCTGCATCGCAAAACAGCTCAAACATTTCCTTAACTTTGAAAGCGGCGAAAACAGCGCCATGCTCGTCAACAACAACGACTGGCTCAAAAAAGAAAACTACATCGAGTTCCTGCGCGACACGGGGAAATACTTCTCAGTCAGCTTCCTCGTCAACCGAGAATACGTGCGCAGCCGCGTGCTGGACCCTGACAAATCGATCACCTACACGGAGCTTTCCTACATACTGCTCCAGGCCTTTGACTACAACCACCTCTACAACGAATACGGCTGCACCCTCCAAATGGGCGGCAACGACCAGCAGGTGAACATCATCGCAGGCATGGACCTCGCGCGCAAAAAATCCGGCGGGCAGTGCTACGGCATCACCTTCCCGCTGCTTCTCAACGCGCAGGGGCAGAAATTTGGCAAATCAGAAAGCGGCGCCGTCTACCTCTCGCCGAAACGCACGAGCGTCTACAAATTTTACCAATTCTGGATCAACGTTGACGACAAAGACCTTGAGAAACTCTACAAACTCTTCACCTTCCGCGAACTTGACGAAATCAAAGCGCTGCTTGAGGAACACGGAAAAGCGCCGCACCTCCGCAAAGCGCAGAAAGAGCTTGCCTGGGAGATGACCTGCCGCGTCCACGGCGAAGAGGCCGCCAAGCGCGTGCTCGACGCAAGCGCCCTCCTCTTCGGCGAGACGAACATCAAAGAGGCCGCCGCCGACGTTTTGGATACCCTAGCGGCGGAAATACCCTGCGCCGAAGCCTGCCTTGAAGAGACCAGCGGCGTCACCGACCTGTTCGTCCTCTGCGGCGCCTGCGACTCAAAAGGCAACGCGAAAAAGAAAATCAAAGAGGGCGGGGCATACCTCAACGGCGAAAAAATCACCGACGCGGGGCGCCAAATCATGGAAGAAGATCTGCTTGCGGGGCGCTACCTCCAGCTCAACGTCGGCAAAAAAGACTTCCGCCTGCTCAAATTCAAATAAAACAAATAACAAAAAAGGGAGGGGCCGCGCAAAGACGCGCCTCCTTTCCTGCTTTTCGGCGCAAAGAGGCAAAATCCGCCGCAAACGCCTTGAGCCTGCAAACGAAAACATCAAACATAGATCCCCGCGCCCGCCCGTCGGCGGAAAAATCC
Source organism: uncultured Cloacibacillus sp. (assembly GCA_934511335.1). Classification (GTDB taxonomy): domain Bacteria; phylum Synergistota; class Synergistia; order Synergistales; family Synergistaceae; genus Cloacibacillus. The sequence goes on from CAKSWL010000131.1 coordinate 5,687, forward strand.
GCTTTAGTGCTTTCGTTTCCGGCCCTGCGGCGTTAAAATGTCCTTAACAAACCGGCGCGGCCGCCCGCGGGAAGGGCGGCCGCACTACGGAAGGCTGAAACACTTGAACGAAGAGACGAAAAAAAAGATCACCGATTACCAAGTCCGCGCCTTCATGGCCTTCGCCAGAAGCATCCGGCCGGGCTGGCGCGCCGACCTGCTGGCCGGCGCCCTCATCTCGCCGCTGAAACTGATCGGCGTGCGCAAAGAGGTGGCGCGCCGCAACATAACGCTCTGTTTTCCGGAAAAAGACAAGGCGGAACGTGAGAAAATACTCGCAGAATCCTACGAAAGCATGATCTGGACCGGCGTAGAAATGCTTGCCTGGCAGCACGACCCCACGCTGATAGACCGCATGATCGTGGAGCAAAACGGGGTGGAAAACATAAAAAAGGCCTTGGCGGAGGGACGCGGCGCGGTGCTGTTCTCCGCGCACCTCGGCAGTTGGGAGCTGGGCGCCGCCTGGTGCTCGCGCCACTTCCCCTTTCACGGGCTCGTGCGGCATTCAGACAGCCCCTTTCAGAAAAAACTGATAGAAACTCTGCGGGAGCGCTCCGGCTTACGGACCATATCAAAAGACACCTCGATGAAACGAGTCATCACCCTGCTGAGACATAACGAGACGATCGGCGTCCTCGCGGACCAGCATTGGGG
>CAKSWL010000132.1 GCA_934511335.1 uncultured Cloacibacillus sp.
GGCCAGCTCTGTGTAGACGTTCTTCGATATCACGCTGCTCGTCTGCTTGCTCGAGGCGCGGGCGCGCTCGCGCTGTTCCTCCATCGCCGCCTCAAAACCGTCTTTGTCGACGGTTATCCCACGCTCCCCGCACATTTCTTCCGTCAGTTCGAGGGGGAAGCCGAATGTATCGTAGAGGACGAAGGCGACATCTCCGGGCAGAATATCCTTGCCGGCGGCTTTCAGCTTCTCGATCTCGGAGTCCATCAGCTCGCTTCCCTGCGAAAGGGTGCGCGAAAAGCGCTCCTCCTCCGTGCTGAGCACCTGCTCGATCGCCGAGGCCTGCTCGATGAGCTCGCTGTATTCATCGCCGATGGACTCGCGCACGACGGGCAGCAGCTCCGTCAGGAAGGGGCGCTCAATGCCGAGCAGGCGCCCGTAGCGGACACAGCGCCTGATGAGGCGGCGCAGCACATAGCCTCCGCCGTCGTTCGTCGGCAGGATTCCGTCGGCGATCATGAAGGCCGAGGCGCGGATGTGGTCGGAGATGACTTTGACGGCCATATCCCGTTTCGGATTTTCGCCGTATTTAACGTTTACCAGCTCACAGGCCTTGTCCATGATCGGGCGGAAAAGATCCGTCTCAAAATCGTTGGGGACGCGCTGAACGACGGAGGCGAGCCTTTCAAGCCCCATGCCGGTGTCGATATTTTTATGGGGCAGCGGCGTGAGATTGCCGGCCTCGTCGCGATTGTACTGCATAAAGACGAGGTTCCATATCTCAAGGTAGCGGTCGCAGTCGCAGCCGACGGTGCAGGTCGGTTTGCCGCAGGAGAACTGCTCGCCCTGGTCATAGATTATCTCCGAGCAGGGGCCGCAGGGGCCTACCGGTCCCGCCGCCCAGAAGTTGTCGTCCGCGCCGAGGCGGAAGATGCGCTCCTTAGGCAGACCGACCTTCTCGTGCCAGATGTCGAAAGCCTCGTCGTCGTCAAGGTAAACGGTGGCATACAGCCTGTCCGGGTCAAGGCCGACGCGCTCGGTGAGAAATTCCCAGGCCCACGGGATGATCTCCGGCTTGAAATAGTCGCCGAAGCTGAAGTTCCCCAGCATTTCAAAAAATGTGTGATGGCGCGCCGTGCGTCCGACGTTTTCAATATCGTTCGTGCGCACGCATTTCTGCGCGGTCGTCGCGCGCGTCACCTCCGGCGTCTTCAAACCGAGGAAGTAAGGTTTAAAGGGCACCATGCCCGCGATCGTAAAAAGGAGGGTGGGGTCGTCGGGCACCAGCGAAAAGCTGTGATACCTTTTGCATCCCTTCTCCTCGAAAAATTTTAAAAACAGTTCCCGTAACTCTTTGCCGCTGCGGTGTTCCATAAAGATTGCCCCCGATTGTTTTTTATCTAACTGGTTATTATAATCCATATCCGCCGTCTGCGAATATTATTCAGAGTCATTATTCGGCGCCGGTAAGATACTGCCTCGCCGCGCGCGCGTCGCTTATGACCTTCTCGGCGTCCATCTTTGTAAAGGCGCCCAGGTGATAGAGCGTTTCGCCCGCGACGACCGTCGTCCGCACGTCCGCCGAGGAGCCGGCGTAGACGAGACAGCTCGGCAAATTTTCAAGGTCCCAGCCGACATAGTGCGGCTGGTCGAGGTCAATCAGCATGAAGTCCGCCGTGTATCCCTCCTTGATCAGCCCCGTCTTTTCAAATCCGAGCGCCCGCGCACCGTTCACCGTCGCCATACGCAGAGCATCCTCCGCTGAAAGCAGCGTCGGGTCCATGTTCGCGCCCTTCTGTGCGAGCGCGGCGAAGCGGAGTTCGTCCCACATGTCGAGGCGGTTGTTGCTCGAAGCGCCGTCGGAGCCGATGGAGACTGCCACGCCGGCCCTTTGCATCGCCGCCACGGGGGCGGTGCCGCTGCCGAGCTTCCAATTGCTCTTCGGATTGTGCGCCGCCGTGATATTGGGCCGCGCGTAAAATGGCAGCTTCTCCTTATCGATCCAGACAGAGTGAGCGAGAAGCAAGTGTCTGACGGCGTCCAGCCCGGTCATTTGCAGGAACTCCTCCGGCGTCATGCTCTTCGAAGATTCGGTGAGGGGCCAGTCGCTTGCCGTCTCAAGCCAATGCAGCTGGACGGCGAGGTCGTTTTCCTTCGCCGCGTCGGCGATATCCCTCATAAGCTCAAAGGGAACCGTGTAGGGGGCGTGCGGCCCCAGCTGCACGTTGACAAGCCCCTGAGCGCCGTTGTAGTCTGCCGCGAGCTTCAGATTTTCCGCGAGCTTGTCCGCGCCGTCCGCGCCGCCGACGATGCCGCGGCATAGTCCGGCGCGCATTCCCGCCGCCAGCGCCGCCTCGGCGACGCGGTCCATGAAGAAATACATATCAGCAAAACAGGTCGTTCCCCCGGCGAGCATTTCCATAATCGCAAGCTGAGCCCCCGCATAGACTAGATCTCCGTTAAGCCTGTTCTCCACAGGCCAAATCTTTTTTTCAAGCCACTCCATGAGGGGAAGCTCCTCGCCGAGACCGCGCAGCAGCGTCATCGCCGCGTGTCCGTGCGCGTTGACGAAGCCGGGAAGAAGCGCCGTCCTGCCGCGCCCCTCATAGGCCACTCCGTAACGGAAGGTGCCGGCCGGCTCCACGGCTGCGATCTGCGAGCCCTCGGTGCGCACGTCGCAGCGGCGCGCGCCTTTTGACTCTCCGTCCCATACGATCACGTCACGAAATAGACTCTGCATCTTATTCCCTCCAGCTCGCCATATATTCTTCCTGCTCCGGCGTGAGCTTCTCGATCATTATCCCGAGAGATTCAAGTTTGAGCTCGGCAATGCGGCGGTCAAGCTCCTCCGGCACGTTGTAGAGCCCCGGCGCAAGCCGGTTGTTCGCGATGTAAAGCGACGAAAGCAGCTGCATCGCGAAGCTGAGGTCCATTATTTCCACGGGATGTCCGTCGCCGGCGGCAAGGTTGACAAGACGCCCCTCGCCTAGCAGGTGGAGCCTGCGCCCGTCAGACGTCACGAAGGTCTCTATGTTGTCGCGCGACTGGCGTCTTTCGACGGCGAGTCCGCAGAGGTCGGGCACGTAGACCTCGACGTCGAAGTGTCCCGCGTTCGCGAGCAGGACGCCGTCTTTCATATTTTCAAAATGCTCCCGGCGGATCACTTTAGTGTTTCCCGTCACGGTGATAAAGATGTCGCCGACTTTGCTCGCGGCGTTCATGTCCATCACCTCAAAGCCGTCCATCAGCGCTTCGAGCGCGCGGTGCGGATCGACCTCGACGACGATGACGCGCGCGCCGAGCCCCTCCGCCCTCTTTGCGGCGCCCTTGCCGCACCAGCCGTAGCCGGAGATGACTACGCTCTTGCCGGCGACGATGAGGTTCGTCGTGCGCAGGATCGCGTCCCACACCGACTGCCCCGTACCGTAGCGGTTGTCAAAAAGGTGCTTGCTCTGCGCGTCGTTAACGGCGAGCATCGGGAAGGGCAGCACGCCCTCGCCGGCCATCGCTTTAAGGCGTTTAATGCCGGTGGTCGTCTCTTCGCAGCCGCCGAGAATGTTTTTGATAAGGTCGCGGCGCTCCTCGATGATCATCGAGACGACGTCGCCGCCGTCGTCGATTATCACCTGCGGGTCCCATTTGAGCATTTCGCGGAGGTTCTCGCTGTACTCCTCCGTCGTCATACCGCGGCGGCTGAAGACGTGGACGCCCTCCTCGACGAGCGCGGCGCAGACTGGGTCCTGTGTCGAGAGGGGATTGCTGCCCGCCGTGACGACCGTCGCGCCGAGCTGCCGGAGCACCTTCAGCAGGCAGGCGGTCTTTGCCTCCAGGTGCAGACAGGTGCCGACCACCACGCCCGCCAGCGGCTGGGCGGGAGCCTCTTTTTCGGCGATCAGCCGGAGGACCGGCATATATTCCCAGGCCCACTCCATACGCCGGCGCCCCTCCGGGGCGAGACTTATATCCGCGATCTTGAATTCGTTCCTCATCTTTACCTTTTCCTCCCCGGAAAAAATTTTTCTATATTTTCGCTGTACGGCGCGCGGATGATGCCGCGCTCCGTAATGATCCCCGAGATAAGTTCGCGCGGCGTAACGTCGAAGGCCGGGTTCCAGACCTTGATCTCCTCAGGGATCACGCAGACGCCGCCGATCCTGCGCACCTCTGAGCCGCAGCGCTCTTCGATCGGGATATCCGCCCCGGAGGCGCAGCCGGCGTCGAAGGTCGAAAGCGGCGCGGCGATATAGAAGGGCACGCCGTGCCGCTTCGCGGCGATCGCAAGGCAGTAGGTGCCGATCTTGTTTGCGGCGTCGCCGTTCATCGCCACGCGGTCCGCGCCGGTGACGACGGCGTCTATCCGCTCGCGTGACATTAGAAAAGCAGCCATCGAATCGGTGATCACCGTCACGTCGAAGCCGTCCTGCTGAAGCTCATAGGCCGTGAGCAGCCCCCCCTGAAGTCTGGGGCGCGTCTCGTCGGCATAAATTTTTATCCTTTTTCCCGCTTCGGCGGCGGCGCGGAAGACGCCGAGCGCCGTCCCGTATCCCGCGGTCGCGAGCGCCCCCGCGTTACAATGGGTGATCGCCTTGCCTTGCGCGGGCAGTATCTCCTGCCCGAAGCGTCCGATACTTCTATTTATCTCAATGTCCTCGCGATGGATTGTCTGCGCCTCTTTCTCCATCACGCGGTAAAGCTCGTCCTTATCTAGCTCCCGGTTCACGCGCCAGAGCGCCTCCATGCGCCTGATGGCCCAGAAGAGGTTCACCGCCGTAGGGCGCGTCGCGGCAAGGCGTTCCGCAGCCGCCGTGAAGTCCTCGCCTTTAAGGGCGAGCACAAGGCCGTAGGCCGCGGCCACGCCGATGGCGGGAGCGCCGCGCACCGTCATGTTTTCTATCGCGCGGGCGGTATCCTCCGCGCTTTCGCAGGCGGCATATTCCAGTCGGTATGGGAGTAGCCGCTGGTCAAGGAGCAGCAGCCGGCCGGCCTTCCATTCTATCGTTGCGGGCAGCATCTCATCTTGCCTCCCCGAAAAAGGTTTTATTGGATATCTCTTTGATGACGGCCTCGGCGCTGCCGTCGCTCATGACGATCTTCACGCCCTCTCCGGGCTTGAGCGAGGCGGCCGAACGAATCACCGCGCCGGAGAGGTCGGTGCAGATGCTGTAGCCCTTCGCCAACAACGCGAGAGGCGAGAGGTTCGCAAGCCGCGCGGCAAAGGCGGCAAGCCGGGAGTCCTCGTCTCGCAGCCGTTTGGCGGCAGAGCCGTCCAACGAAGCCGCGGCCCGCGCGGTAAAATCCGCGGCCGGCTGCAGGTGGCCTTTGATGATGCCGCGAGCAAGACGGCCCTGCACGGCGGCGATCTCTTTATCCATCAAGCCGATACGCGCCTCCAGCCGGCCGCGCATGCTGCGCGCCGCGTTCATCAGCGCCGCGTCAAGCGCCCTGCCGTCAGGGAAGAGCCGCTCCGCCGCCCCTGAGGGCGTGGGCGCCGCCGCGTCGGCGGCCATATCGGCGAGCGTGCTGTCTATTTGGTGCCCCAGCCCCGTGATTACCGGCACGGGAGAGAGGCGTATCGCGCGCACGACGGACTCGTTGTCAAAGATGTCGAGATCGTCGCGGTTCCCGCCGCCGCGCGCAAGTATGACGCAGGAAAGAGAGGGGAGGCGGCGCGAAAGCTCAAAAGCGCGCACGATCTCCTCAGAGGCTCCCACCCCCTGCATCAAACTTGGAATGACGATGATCTCCGCGCAGGGAAAGCGCAGCGAGTGGAGCTTTAAAATGTCCTGCAGCGCTGCGCCGGTAGGCGAGGTGATCACCGCGACTCGCTGGGGATAGCGCGGCAGCGGCCTCTTAAGGCGCATGTCGAAGAGTCCCTCCCGTTCGAGCCGCAGCCTCAGCGCCTCTTTCGCGCGAGCCTTCGCGCCCTCTCCGAGCGGCAGCAGCGTCGTCGCGTATATCTGATAAGAGCCGCGTGCGCCGTAGATATCTATCTTGCCGCGCACCAGCACCTCGTCGCCGTCCTTTGGCCAGACGAGCACGGAGCTGGCGTGCGAGCGGAAAAGCACGCAGGCCACGCGGGAATTTACGCCAAGCAACGTAAAATAGGCGTGCCCGCTGGTGTGGAGCTTAAAACCAAGCAGTTCGCCGCGGATGGAAAGGTTCTGCAGCGACGGCTCGCGATACAGGGCCTCTCTCACGGAGGCGGTCATTTCATCTACCGTGATGATATTGTTCTTACTCGTGTTCATTATCGCTGCGTACTATGCGACCGAGCACCCCGTTGACAAAGCGGCCCGACTCTTCTGTGCCGAAGGCTTTGGCGATCTCCACCGCCTCGGATATCGCCACGTTCACCGGGACGTTCTGCGCGATGGTCCCTTCATAGAGGGCCAGCGAGATC
>CAKSWL010000133.1 GCA_934511335.1 uncultured Cloacibacillus sp.
GGTCAAAGAGCGTGGCGATCCCGTAGGGGTTGGAGAGCACCTCCACCACGCCGCCGGCGGCCGCCACCTCTACCGCCGCGGGCATCCCCAGCGGAACTTTATCTATCAGTCCGACTTCGTCGACGATGGGCATTTTCGCCTCTAGGCGGTTGTTGATGAGCACGCCGTCGTCGCGCTGCACGACGGCGGCGCTGATCCTGCCGCCGCGGCGGTGGTAGTCGTTGAGCACCTTCGCGGCGTATTCAAAATCGACGGAGGCGGGGATGACCGCGATGTAGGGAGCGTCATCCGCTGTTTTTGAAAGGAGTTCCTCTATATTTATGGTAACGCCCCTGCCCACGCCGACGCCGCCCGGCGTCGCCGGGTTGTGGCCGATCATCGTCGACTCCGTGATGATCGTCTCGGTGATCGTCTCCATCGCGACGTCGCCGATGACGGGCGCCGCCTCGTTGAGACGTACCGCAGTCAGCTTTTCTATAGGAAGTCCAGCCTCTTCCAAAGCGCAGGTCAGGGAGTGAAAGACGCCGTTGATGTTCTGGCGGGTTCCTTTGATGCCGGTCGTCGGCACAGTCGCGCCGCCGATGAACTCCGCCTTTCCATCCACTATCTTTGCTAACGCCGTCTCCGTCGTTGCGTTGCCGATGTCTATACCTGCGACTATTTTCATAAGGTGTCTCCTTTCAGAAATGCCTTTAGTCTTTCTTGAGACGTCCTCTCGCCTCGTAAACCGCCGCGGCCTCCCTCACAAGCCCGCCGGAGATTTTCGCGCCATACTGCGTCTCGAGCTCTTCGGCGATCGCGATAAGCTCGGCCTTCGTCGAGCGGTAGGGACGGAGCGCGTTGTATATTTCGAGGAGCCGGTCGTCACCGACGGCGATGAGCTCGGCGGCGCGGCGCATGTTGTTCGCAAAGGCGTCGCGGTCGACGGATTCGGCGACCTGGGCCTGCATCTCAAGGGTCTCGGGGGAGATGCGCATGTCCTCCGGATTGATGGCTCCAGCCAGCAGACCTGCCTTCGTCATTTCGGTGAACTTTTTGCCCGTCGGGCTCTGCAGCCGCTCCGCGGATTTCTCGCTGAGCGGGTAGTCCGCGGCGGTCACCTTGTCGCCGGAGGGAGCGGGAGCGGCGGGTTTTGCCTCGGCCTTCATCGCCTCCATGACCTTTTCAACTATCAGTTTCATCATCAGTTCCTGATCCATAACTCTGCCTCCTTACTTAAACGAAACAGCAACGCTCTGCGGCTTCTTGTTGTTATCGACGTGCTCCGTCTCTTTGATGTGGAGCAGGGCGGCGATAGCCTGATAGGCGGGGCGCGCCATCTGGTCGTTTCTTACGGGAACCGGAGTCGGCGCTTCGCCCTTCGCATATTTCGCGGCGTTTTTGCCTATCTGGCGGTAGGTCGCGAGGTCAATAAGCGGAGCCTGCGAGAAGAGCTCCAGGTTGCTGAGCGGAGGAAGGTTTTTCTGGTGGATGACGGTCGTACCCTTCGACTGAATGCCGATGCCGATGCCGGAACCGCTGTAGGTGGCCGCGTCATGGGCGATGAAGGAGACGTCGGAGGTGCGGTAGACCTTGATCACGCGCCATTTCATGCCCTCTTCCTCGATGCCGGCTAAGACCTCGCGCAGTACTTTATCGTGAGGGATGCCCAAGATCGTCTTCGTCTGGTAGACTCCGAAGGCGGGAGCAAGTCCGATCACCACTTCGTCGGAGGCCACGCCCTTGGGGGCTTCGCCCGTCTCGCGAAGTTCAAGTTTGCTGACCTCGTCGGTGATCGCCGGCTTGTTTTCCTCCGGGGCGGCCGCTTTCTTTTCTTCCTGTGCCATAACTTCGGCTATTACTTCTTCTATAAAGGAGCGCAGTACCTTTTCGTCAAAAGTCATCTCGTGTCACCTCTTTTAGATATCTTCCGGTCTAATGGCCTGGCTGATATTTTTGATCTCGTTCCAGCGTTCCTCGGAGATCTGATATCCCGTCATCGGGCCGTGATAGTCGTTAGGCTCATTGACCGCGCTTATGACGTGGAAGTTTTCGTCAAGGATCGCGGAGGTGTGGAGATAGTCGCCTGCGACGCGCTGCTTGAGCATTCCGAAGACGCCGTCGGCTACATCGGAGAAACCGGCCTTTTCCAGCGCCTTAACAAAGTCGACGCCCGTGACCTTGCGCGCCATCATCTCTTCGATGGCCTTAAGGTCTTCGTTGACATTGCGGTCGGGCATGTCTTTGCTGCCGTTCGCGTATGTCGCGGCTTCGACCTCTTCGTCGGTGATCGCTGGCAGTCCGAGTTCGCGGAATACCCCCTGCAGAGCGCGGGCGGCCTTGTTGCGGATACGGATGACGTCCTCTTCCTTAACGGGCTGGAGTCCGCCGTCGATCCTCATGTCGCGCTGAATGATGTTCCAGTCGTCGAAGTCCTCGGCGTCCCAGTTCGAACCGGCGAACATATTGTCGTAATTCGGCGTCGCACTGTATCCGGAGCAGACAAAGTCGGTGCCTGAGAAGAACTGGGGAACGGAACGGGCGACGCGGCGAAGATCGGAATGGGTGAAGGTCTGGTCGTTCGACGATGTGCACTCGAGGTCGAGGAGCATCGCGATCAAGTTCTCAGCGGCGACCGCGCGGATACCGCCGGGTACGCCGGCGGGTACGCCGATGCAGGAGACGGAGCCGTTCTGGGTCCCCTGTACTCCCGCACCCTTGGTGACGGCAAGGCAGCGGGCCTCAAGGTAGAGCATCGACTTGCCCTCGGCATAGCCCATCTGCACCTCCGAACCGGTGCCGGAGGTGAAGCGCATCTTAAGTCCGCGCGAGGCGTAGCAGGAGGCGAGGAAGGCCTTTGAGTAGGGGGTATCGTCGCCGTCCATGAAGACCGGCTCCGTCCCGTAGACGGAGATAGTCTCAGCGTATGTGGTAAAGCCGCGCATGCCGAGCTGAAGTTCCGTCGCCTCTTCGAGAGCGCACTGGGTAAGCACGCCGTGACGCCCCGTCTGGGCTCCTATAAGGAGAGACATCGCGTTAAAGGGGGCGTACCTCGCGATACCTACGGTCGTCTCCATTTCGTCGAAGCCGCGGATTGCGGCTTCCGCGGCATCCGCCGCAATCTGTATCGGGTTGTCCTTAACGTTCGTTACATGGCACTGGTTGCTCGGCATCTTGCGCGCGCGCATCTTCGTCATCGCCATCATTATCTCCACGATTGTGAGCTTGTTGACGACGTCGACGAGCTTCGCCGGCGTCATGTGGAGCGTCATCGCGAGGATGTCGTTGCGCGAGACGTTGACGTCTATGAGTTTTCTTGCGATTTCAAGCGAATCCATCGCCATGACGCGCTCGGCGCCGTCGAGCTTGATAGCGTGGTCGGCGATGAACGTATCTAGCATATCGAATTCCGCTCTTGATTTTCCGTCCAGCTCCGTGACCACGCCGTTTTCGATCTTGATGCTCGGCTTCGGGTCGAAGGGGCTGTTCATGGCGATCAATCCGACTTCCGGCCACTCCTGTACAAATCCGTCTTTGCTTACAGGACGCGCCGCAAGGGCTTCAAAGCGTTTTGATTTCATCGGTTACCCTCTCCTTCGTTAGATGATGTAAGGCTGGGTCGTTGATTTAAGTTCCGTCTCGGGGTCCAGCGTGGCCAGTACCTGCTTGCCAACTTCACGGGCGGCGATGATCGCCTGTTTTACAGCGCCGGAATCTCCGCTGAAGGTGAGGATGACTTCGTTCGAGAAGCTCGTTCCGCCGTTAGAGGGTGAGGAATAGCCGATCACGTCTACCGTCGCCGCTTTGACCGCCGTATCGCCGAGGAGGACGCCGATCGCCGCGGGGGCGCCTACGGTGATGCCGAACGATTTGCCGATCGGGGCGCCGAAGGCCTTGTTGAGGGCATAGCTGGCGCGCGCCGTATACTGGAACTCAAGGTGTCCGGCTTTGTTGCCGTAGACGTCGCCGAAGGTGCGGTCGAGCTCTTTCAGGGCCACTTCGATCGCCCTTCTGACGTCGGATACATCTTCTGCGCCGAAGACGATGAGAGATCCGTGGCCGGCTCCGCCCTCGGTGTCACGGGGAAGCTCTATCTTGAGGATCTCGCTGTTCGTCGCTTTGACCGCTTCGTCGGCTGCGAAGATATGCGGCCCGGCGCCGGTGCGTCCGCCGAGGATGCCGATCGAGCGGTACTTTGTGTCGATGCCCATCTTCTCGTGCATCTGGTGGTCTACGTTAGCAATGACGAGGCCGATCGTGTGTCCGATCGCCGTACCGACAAATTCCGTGAGGTTGCATCCGGCGCAGCAGCAGGCATCTACCGCCTGAGCCGCGGCTTCCGGCTTGGCAGTTTCAATATTTCCGAGCTTTTTCGTAAGTTCGTCCATAATCTTGTTGACCAGTTCGTCTTTCATCTTCTCGTTACCTCCGTTATCTTCTAATTAATTGTGATGGGCTGCAATTATTCCTGCGCGGGAAGGATCTTTTCCACATCGGTGTGAGGACGCGGAATGACATGCTGCGAGACGATCTCTCCGACCTTCTCCGCCGCACATGCGCCTGCGTCCACCGCGGCCTTGACCGCGCCCACGTCTCCTCTGACCATTACCGTCACCAGACCGGAACCAATTTTCTCGTATCCGACCAGAGACACATTCGCGGACTTCACCATTGCGTCTGCGGCTTCGATCGCGCCTACGAGGCCACGGGTTTCAACCATACCAAGAGCTTCTCTCTGCATGTTTGTCCTCCTCATCATATTGAAAATTTATTGAGCTTTATGCCTATGTCCCCTATTATTAAAGATGAGGGTTTTTTATGCTCAGCGCTTTTTTATGCTTTTATGAGACTTTTTTATTAAATTTTCAGAATAAATGCGGGGGCCATGCTAAGCAACCTAGCATGGCCCCTCAAGCAAAAACGTGAATTGCAATTTTTTGACTGTTATTTTAGCAGTCTAAAGTAAAGATATATCAGAATGGCACACAACTATCCGCCCACTTTTTTATCCGCGGCGACCCGCTGGCGGTACTCCGTCGGAGAAAGGCCGACCTTCTTTTTAAAGACCTTGCTGAAATAATTCGTCTCGTTGTACGATAGCTCGCAGGCGATGTTTATCACCGGCATATCGGTGTTTTGCAGCATCTCCTTGGCGAGCTCTATCCGCCGGTCGGTTACGTAAACGATAAAATTCGTCCCCATCGCCTTTTTGAATACCTTGCTGAAATAACTGGGGCTCATGTTGATGTGTTCGGCCGCGGAATCAAGCGTGATGCCGTTTTTGATGTTGAGCTCTATGTAGTTGAGCACCTTCTTGAGTTCGTCGCCGGAGCTCGCCTGGAACTTCCCCAGTTCGACGAAGATAAAGTCTATCATCTCTTCGATGATCTCCGTGGACTCGAAGCGGCGCACCTGAACATTATAGTTTGTAAAGAAACGCTCCAGGCAGTTTTCAAGCTTCCGCTGCAGGTCGTCGTTGCCATACCACCGTCCGATCTCGGAGATGCCTCGGGCAAAATTGATGATGCCGCTCCTTATACTCTTCGCGCTGCTGTCAGCATAGATGAGCGAGAGATATTCTTTGGCGATATTTTTAGATTTTTTATAGTCGCATTCGTGGATGAAGTCCTCCAAAAGCTTAAGATAGCGGACAAAGGCCTCGTCCTCGGCTTTTTCCTCTAGGACGGCGCCGCTTCTGCGGCTTTGCGCCATGATGCTCTCCACCAGCGCCGTAAGCTGTTCACGGCGGTAAGGTTTCAGGAGATAGCCGTCGGCGTTGAAACGGGTCGCCATCCGCGCGATGCGCTCCTCCTTTTTTACGGAGACCAGGATCAGGGATATATTGCCGTTGGCGCTGCGCGCGTTATGGATCAGCACCTCGGCGAAATCAGAATATATAGAATAATAGGGGATATTGACGATCAGGAGGTCGATATCGCCGTTCTTGACAAGCTCGGAGGCCTCCGTTCCCTCGGTGGCGGAAAACAGCGCCACCGACGACGCGAACTTTTTTTCAAGAACGTCGTGCATCATCCGTCTGTCGATTGCGCTGCTGTCAACAACGAGAATCTTGAACATCCCAGCCCTCCGCCTCCGCCTTCGTCATACTCCGGGCCTTTAGTTATTTTACCATGCTCACGCTTGAAAGCGGAAGCCTCACTTGGAGGTTGCCGACGAGGCTGTTCTCGTCCGACTTTCGGAGGAAGATCCCGTAGGCGTCGCCAAATAGCCCCTTAATGCGGCGGTTGAGCGTCGAGAGCACGACCTTGCCGCTCTCCGTCTCCTCCGCCTCTTCCAGAGAGAGCGAACGTCTCATGTGCTCGTCGTCAAAAAGGACGCCGCTGCTTGTGATGTCGAGCAGGAAGCTCTCTGCCGATTCCTTGCCGGTGACGGCAA
>CAKSWL010000134.1 GCA_934511335.1 uncultured Cloacibacillus sp.
ACGGAAGACGAAGGCGTTGACGGGGTTCTCAAATACGTCGACCGGCGTGCCTATTTGACAGATATTGCCGTGCTGGTCAAGCACCGCGAGGCGGTCCGATATCGCAAGCGCGATCTCCTGGTCGTGGGTGACGTAAAGGACGGTGACGCCGGTCCTCTTCTGCAGGGCCCTGATCTCGAAGCGCATCTCCTCGCGCAGGTTAGCGTCAAGGTTCGTAAGCGGTTCGTCAAGAAGCATGATCTTCGGTTCGGCGACAAGCGCCCTCGCAAGCGCCACGCGCTGCTGCTGCCCGCCGGAGAGCTGCGATGGGAGCCTGTCTTCAAGTCCCGTGAGGTTGACGCTGTTTATCGCCTCCTGAGTCCTCCTATCGGCTTCGCCCTTCTCCACCTTCTGCATCTTGAGCGGATAGATGATGTTCTCTTTGACCGTCATGTGGGGCCAGACGGCGTAATCCTGAAAGACGACGCCGAGCGACCGCTCGTCGGGGGGGACCATGATCTTCTCCGCCGGCGAGGACTGCGTGACGCCGCCGATCTTGATCGTTCCCGCGTCGGGCGACTCAAAACCGGCGATCATGCGGAGCATGACCGTCTTGCCGCATCCCGAGGGGCCGAGCAGCGTGAAGCATTCGCCGTCCTTTATCGTCAGGTTGAGATCCTTATAGACTACCTTCTGACCGTAGGCCTTGCGCACATGTTCGATTTTTACCTCAGCCAATCAAGACAACTCCTTTCGTTAATAAGATATGGGGAAGGGCTGTTGTCAGACCTTCCCCGAAAATCATAGATTACATCGTCGAGGACTCCGGTCTCCAGTAGTCCCGCATGCGCTCTTTATTTGCCGGGGCGCATAATGTCTTTGAACTTCTTGATCGTCGCTTCCTTCTGGGAGCTCATATTCTGGAAATCAAGCTTGATCGCGTTGACGACCGCGTCGTGCGGCTTGGGCAGGGGGCTGTCCTTGGGCATCACAACGTCGGTTCTGACAGGCAGCGTGTAGTTGTCGGCGATGATCTGCTGGCCTTCCTTGGAGAGAAGGAAGTCGACAAACTTCTGCGCCGCGGAGAGGTTCTTCGTGCCCTTGATGATCGCTACGGGGCTGGGCAGCACGATCGTCTCTTTCGGGTAAGCCATCGCGAGCGTGGCGCCCTTCTTTATCTTCGCCATCGTGATGTAGTCGACGCCGATGCAGGCTACGAGGTCGCCCATCGCCGTGTCGTCGATGACCTGGCCGGACCCCTTGCCGAGGATGCCGCCGTTTTTCCGAATGTCTTCAAAGTACTTCCAGCCATAGAGCTTCTCCAGGGCCGCGACGCTGCCGTAGGCGGTGCCGGAGAGGGCGGGGTCGGCGATGCCGAAGGCGTCTTTATAATCATTGCCGAGCACGTCTTTCCACATCTTGGGGGCCGCCTTGATGAAACGGGTGTTGTAGACTATGCCGAGCGTCCCGTTGCGGGCGGGGGTGAAGTAGCCGTCGGGCTCTTTGACGGGGCTTTCGACATACTTAAGGTTGACCGACTTGTAGGGCTGAAGCACGCCCTCCTTCTTGAGCTGGTAGAAATCGGGAACTTCGCTGTGCCAGAGAACGTCGACGACGAGCTTACCGGACTCGTGCTCGGCGGCGATCTTCGCCATCAGTTTGCCGGCGCCCGCGACATAGGCGTCGAACTCGATATCGGGGTTCTTCTTAAGGAATTCGTCCTTCAAAGCCCCGATAAGAGAATCCTTCATCGATGTGTAGACGGTGAGCTTCTCCGCCGCCATCGCCGCACTTGATACAAAAATCATTGATAACAGAAGTGCTGCCGCAAAAAATTTTTTCACGATGTTGCCTCCTTAGTAATATTTGGGGAAAAGCCGTCCCCTTTTATTAAATTCCGCGCGCCTCTCCCATAGGCCCGGTAATGATGAGAGGGACGCGCAAAAGTTAATTCCATTTTCGCCGCCGGCAAAAGAACGTTAGTATCATTGATGAGGACAAATCGTTACATTATTAACGTTCATTTTTCAGGAGTAAATTATATACTCTGAGCAGCAAAAGTAAAATAGAAAGATTTTTATTTTTAACATTTACCAGAAAGTCGAATCAAGAAATAATATTTAAATAGCTGCCAATCGCTTGATACGCTTAATAAACATAAAGCGAAAGAGGCTTCCTTAAACTTTTCTTAACGTTCTCTCCCCCCCTGTTTTGCGATCCGCCAGCTGTTATCTAAAAATTCGATTTTTCGAGGCTCTGCTGGCAGGCTTCGACGACATGCTTCGCGAGCACCGCCGTCGTAACGCGTCCGATGCCGCCCGGCACAGGCGTGACGGCGCCCGCGCGACCGTCCGCCGCCGCGCCGTCCACATCGCCGCAAAGGTTTCCCTCTTCGTCAAAATTTATGCCTACGTCGACGATCACCTGTCCCTCTCTCAGATGGTCCCCGCCGATCAGCTTCGCCCGGCCCGCGGCAACCACGAGGATGTCAGCCTCGCGGCATATCTGCGCGAGATCTTTCGTCTTCGTGTGGCAGATCGATACGGTGGCGTTGCGGCGCAAAAGCATCATTGCCACGGGCTTGCCGACGACGAAGCTGCGGCCGACGACGACGGCGCGTTTTCCCTCGATGACGACGCCGTAGTGATCGAGCATGTCGATGCAGGCCTCGGCGGTGCACGGGGCGAAGCCTACCCGTTTGTCGGAATAAAGGCCGGCCATCGAGTATTCCGTGATGCCGTCGATATCCTTTTCCGGCGCCAGCGCGCGGCAGACAGCGCGGTCGTCGATATGGGGGGGCAGCGGGCGCAGGATGAGCACTCCGTGGACGCTCCCGTCGTCGTTTATCGCACGCACCAGCCCGACGACCTCCTCCTGAGTGACCTCCTTATGGAAGTGGTATTTACGCACGCCGACGCCGGCGGCTTCGCAGCATTTAGCGGCGCCGCGCTCGTAGGCGATGTCATCGCCGTTTTCCCCCACTCTGATTATCGCGAGCGTCGGCGCGGCGCCCAGGGCGCGCAGTTCGTCACATCTATTTTTCAGCTGAAGGTTCAAGGAGTCTACCACGGGCTTCCCTTTTAATATCTCTGTCATCTATCTTTTACCATCTTTCATTAAGATAAAAACCGCACGCGAATATGCGCTATATTTTAGCATACGCTCCGCCGAAGGGGCAGGGAGGCGGCAAACGCCGCCGCTCCTATTGATCGTCCCCGAAAAGCGCCTTGCCCGCGCTCACGCGAAAAATCCTCCCGGGCGAGCACGTCATAGATATTGCAGCGTTCAAGCCTCCGCATCACCTTCGGGGCGAGCCGCAGAGCACGCCGCCGTCACCGCGCGGCACCGCTCTTTGATGGTTTCGATCAGCGTCGCGGCGGCGGCCGTCAGCCCCGCGCTGAAGTCCTTAGTCAGCTTTTTCGGCGCAGCAGCCGCGGAACCTATTTCAGAGTATCTGAACATAATCTTCAAACATGAAAAACGCTCTCCCCCGCAAAGAGCTTTTTCTAAAAACATCTCTGCTTAACAATACAAAATATTTTATTTATCAACATTTTCTGAAATTAAAGAAAAATGACGGGCTTGCGCAAAGCAAACCGTAAAATCGCACTTGCATCGGTTCCAGCGTTCGGGAGTATAATTTAATCGATAAATAATTGCGCAGGAGGTATGCCTATGGCACATAATCATACGCATGGGTCGCCCTATTCACGCCTGGCCGAGAGACTCAACAGATTTCCGCAGGGAGCGCCAGAATCGAAACTGCTTTTTGATATATTGAAAATACTGATGACTGAAAAAGAGGCGGGGCTCATGGCCCAGCTTCCGATAAAGCCATTCAGCGCCCGCCAGGCGGCCGAGATCTGGAAACTGTCGGACTGCGAGGCGCAAAAGGCGCTCGACGAACTGGCCCGCCGCGCCATCATCGTCGATATCGAGCAGGACGGGAAGCAGATTTACGCCGTACCGCCGCCGATGGCGGGCTTCTTTGAATTCTCGCTCATGCGCGTGCGCGAAGATATCGACCAAAAGACCCTCAGTGAACTTTTCTATCAGTACATCACCGTCGAAGAGGATTTTATGCGCGACCTGGTATGCGGCGGCGACATCCAAATGGGACGCATCTTTCCCCAGGAGCCGCAGATCCCCGACGAATACGCGCTGCAAGTCCTTGATTATGAACGCGCGACGAACGTCATCGACACCGCCTCGCACATCGGCATCAGCATGTGCTACTGCCGCCACAAGGCGCTGCACGCGGGCACCGTCTGCGACGCGCCGCTGGATATCTGCATGACCTTCAATACGACGGCGGCGACGCTCATCAAACACGGACACGCGCGCCGTGCGGAGGCCGCGGAATGCCGCGACCTGCTCGCTCAGGCCTACGACCATAACCTCGTGCAGTTCGGGGAGAACGTCCGTCGGCGCGTCAACTTCATCTGCAACTGCTGCTCATGCTGCTGCGAGGCGCTGCTGGCGATAAAGCGCTTCGGCGTCGCGCAGACGATCTGCTCCAACTTCATCTCCGAAATAACGGCCGGCACATGCGTCGGCTGCGGCAAATGCCTGAAGATCTGTCCCGTGGAGGCGATCGAAATGACTGAGGAAATAGGCGTGAAAAGGGCCCGCGTCATCCCCGAACGCTGCATCGGCTGCGGCGTCTGCGTCAGGCACTGCCCCACAAAGGCGCTGCGCCTCGAAGCACGCCCCCACCGGATGATAACGCCGCTCGACACGACGCACAGAATCGTCGCAATGGCGACGGAGCGCGGCAAACTGCAGGAGCTGATTTTCGACAACAAGGTGCTCTTCAGCCACCGGCTGCTCGGCGGCGTGCTCGGGGCGATCCTCAAGCTGCCGGGCCTCCAGCGCTCCTTCGCGCAGGCGCAGCTCAAGTCGCGCTACCTAGAAACGCTGATCTCGCGGGCTGCGGGGGAAAAATAACGACACCCGGCAGGCCGCCTGCGCCCTAAGTTATTTGGCAGCTTGCACTTCTGATAGATAAATATGGCACCTTACATATACTATATTAATTTGCTATAAAGTGTGCTGCTGCCAGATTCTAGAGATACGAGCGCCTGTCATTAAAAAAGTTTGAAATTAGGGGTCAACAAAGGTTCCAGGCTCTCTCGCTGGGGGGGCCTCGGCCCTGCTTTTATGTTTTTGTCTTCTCTTAATTATGACTAGGCTAAAAGCCCGCACTCCCTCTGCCCCGGCGAAAACCCGCCGCCGCTCCGCATCTGATGCAGCTGCCAGCCGAATCGCCGAGTAGGCTTTAAGGGCGCAAAACAAACTCCTTGTATAGCGGCAGATTTTTTGCGATTGAATGCTAAGCCCCAATTTATCTTTTCGCCATCGGGGGACGCCTTTATGCGGGGCCGGCGTCATGGCGCAGCGCCCGCGAATTTTCAGGCGAACATTTTGATCAGTACGTTTATCACTACCACATTGATGACGTCGATGAAGAATGCGCCCACCGCCGCCACCGCGAAGAAGGCGTCGGCGGCCATGCCGTATTTCGCGCAGACGGCTTCCATATTGGCGATCGCGTTGGGAGTCGCGCCCAGACCGAAGCCGACGTGACCGGCCGCGACGACTGCCGCCTGATAGTCGCCGCCGGTGAGCGGGAACGTCACGTAAAAGGCGAAGACCGCCATCAGCAGCGTCTGGAAAAGCAGGATAGTGAGCAGCGGCGCGGCGAGGTCTTTAAGCTGCGAGAGGTCCACCGACATCAGCGCGAAGGCTAGGAAGAATGATAGGCAGGTCCCGCTGATATGTTTGACGATGCGCGGGTTGACACGCAGGAAATTCACGCGGTCGCCAAAATTGCGCAGCAGCACCCCGGCGGCGAGGGCGATGGCGTAAGCGGGGATAAAGATGTTTCTTTCCCCCAGCACGCCGCCGAGCCACATGCCGACGCTCACCGCGAAGGTGATCTGAAAGATGGTCATCAGAATGGAATGCGTATTTATCTCCTCGCCCCTGTCACCGAAGCTGAATACATCGGGGATCATATTTTTCCGGTAGCCGCTCTCAGTGGCCACCTCGCGCGCCAGCGAGCGCCCTTTGATGAGCCGTTCCGCCAGCGGCCCGCCAAGCAGCGAGCCCGCGACCACGCCGAAGGTCGCGCAGGCGATCGCCGTCGCCTGTACGCCGGCAAGTCCGAAGACCTTGCCAATCTCATCGGCGAAGACGAGCCCCGTGCCGTGGCCGCCGGTCATGGTAGCGGAGCCGGCGAGCAGCGCCAGCGCCGGCGGCAGTCCCGTAAATCCGCCGATCGCAAGCGCGGCGGCGTTCTGGAGCAATGCCGCCGCGGCGGCGGCCAGCAGCAGTCTAAAGGCAAGGCGGCCTCCCC
>CAKSWL010000135.1 GCA_934511335.1 uncultured Cloacibacillus sp.
ACACCGCCGTAAGTCAGTATAATTCCTTTTGTCTTTCGGGGGTATAGCTCAGTTGGGAGAGCGCTTGAATGGCATTCAAGAGGTCAGCGGTTCGAACCCGCTTATCTCCACCATTAAAAACAAATGTGCCGGTGCGGTTTTGCGCCGGCATTTTTTATATTTTAAAACGCCTTGGCAGGCGCGTATGAGCCCCTCTTTCTTCATCAAGGACAAAAGACACGCGCGCGGCGCGACTTCCCGGCTCGGCGCGTTCGCTCCGCGATCTTTGCTTTCCCCCTTGCGTTTTGGACGTTCCGTCAGTATCATGGAGGCCTGACATAAAGGAGAATAAACTAATGATTTTATATTTCAGCGGAACGGGAAACAGCCGCTACGCGGCACAGGTGATTCAGTCCGTCACAAACGACGAGATCGTCTCGATAAACGGCCTTATGAAAAACGGCGCCGCGGAGGCGATACGCTCTGAGCGGCCGCTCGTATTTGTCGCTCCGATATACGCATGGCGCATCCCGCGCGTCGTCGGCAAGTTTCTCCGCGCGGCCTCCTTCGAGGGCTGTAAAAAGGCCTATTTCGTCGTCACCTGCGCCTCCGAGGCGGGCAACGCCGCACATTACGCGAAAAAGCTCTGCGACGCAAAAGGGCTTGAGTTCATGGGATTCGCCGCCGTCGATATGCCGGAGAACTACGTGGCGCTCATGGGCGCGCCCGACAAAGAGACCTCCGAGAGGATGATCCGCGTGACGACGCCGCAGATATTCGCGCTCGCCGAGAGCATCGGCAGAGAGGCGCGCATCGGCGGCCATCGCCCGTCGTTTTGCGATATTTTAAAAAGCTCCCTCATAAATCCCCTTTTCTACCTGCTGGCGGTGAAGAGCAAACCCTTCCGCGCCACCGACCGCTGCACCGGCTGCGGCAAGTGCGCCGCGCTCTGCCCGCTGAACAATATCGAAATCAAAGAGGGACGCCCCGCGTGGAAAGGGCACTGCACACACTGCATGGCCTGCATCTGCGGCTGCCCGGAAGAGGCGATAGAGTACGGCAGGCGGACGGTGGGCAAAAGACGTTACTATAACGAAGGATACCGCGCGGGTACGGAGACCGCGGACAAATAGCAGCGGCCCCCGCGTCACGGCCGCCGCGGATCCAAATAGTTTCCGATAAGGCCAGGCGTTTGTTATGGAGCCGCACGACCATTCCCGCGGCGAAGGCGGAGATCGACGTTTCTTCTATCCATCCGACCTCAAGGTACGGGAGGGCTTGGGGGCGCGATAAATCCCTCCTTCCGGCTCGCCTATGCGCCGCTTGGGGAGGATGGGCGGCAGCGGCGCACACGCGGCGACGGAGAGGCACTCGATAGCCCTGCCGGACTGCCGCGGCTGTTCGGCGCGGACTATATCGACGCCGGCATGATACATTACTGCGATTTGGCCGACGACTGGCGCGCGGCGGGCCTTTTATCGCCTCCCGCCAGACTTGCCGGCTATCAAAAGGGCCGCGCGCCAAACTGACAGGCGAAGCTGGTCAGCCCTCGAAGAGTACCAGCAGGACCCGCAGGCCGCCGTCTTTCTGTAAAAATTCTCTGATCGACTCTTCGGCGATACGCAGCGCCTCGTCCTTCGGATATCCGAAAATGCCGGCGGAGATGAGCGGAAAGGCCACGGAGCGGCAGCCCTTTTCCACGGCGAGTTTCAGCGAGTTTTTATAGCAGGAGGCGAGAAGCCCCGCCTCTCCCGCGCCGCCGCCGTACCAGACGGGGCCCGCGGTGTGGATTATATATTTCGCGGGCAGCGCGAACCCGGGGGTGGCGACGGCCTCTCCTGTGGCTACGCCGCCGATGGCTTTGCAGGCGCGCGCGAGCTCCTCCGCGCCCGCCGCCGCGAATATCGCGCCGCAGACGCCGCCGCCCGCGAGCAGACGCGTGTTGGCCGCGTTGACTATCGCCTCCGCCTCCACCTTCGTTATGTCCCCGTGGATAATTTCAAATGCCATAAAAGACACTCCTTTTCGCAGGATGTGCCTATAATTCTAACAGAAAGACCATCGTCATGTCTCTTATTCAACTGCTGCACAGGCAGCGCGTGAAAGATTATCCCCCGCAGCCTCACGATCCCGCGCGAAAAAAATGCCGCCGGACACAGCAGGCCGTTCAATGTTCGCCGCAGGCGGCGAATGGCTTGCGGCCGTTTTCCCTGACCGCCGCGCAATTTGAAAAAACGGCTGCCCAGGCGGCCTTTTTACCCTATAATGAGTATATAAAGTCATAAAGGCGTGAGACTAAGATTGCATTTTTCGTATATCGAAGAGGAGCTGAACTATTTAAAAAAGAAAGACAAAAGACTTGCGGCGGCGATAGAGGAGATAGGGCCGCTCACGGGGTGGCGCGTGGAGCCGGATATTTTTTCTGCGCTCGTCCGCCATATCGCCGGACAGCAAATCTCGACGCAGGCGCAGAGGCGGGTGTGGGAACGGATCTTAGCCGGGCTCGGCGAGGTGACGCCGCAAAACGTCAGCGCCGCCGGGCTGGAGACGATGCGGAGCTTCGGCATCTCGTTCCGGAAGGCGGAGTATATCACGGAGCTCGCGCGCAAGACGACAGCCGGCGAGTTTGACCCTGGCAGGCTCTGGGAGATGGATGACAAGGCGGTGATCAAAGAGCTCTGCGCCCTTCGCGGCATCGGCGTATGGACCGCCGAGATGCTGTTGATCTTCTCGATGCAGAGGCGCGACGTGCTGAGCTTCGGGGATTTAGGCATTCGCCGCGGCCTGCGGATGCTCTACCGCCATCGAGAGATCACCCAGGCGCTGTTTGAGAGGTACCGGAAGCGCTATTCCCCCTGCGGCAGCACGGCTTCACTTTATCTCTGGGAGATCGCGGGCGGCGCGCTTCCCTCGCTGACCGACCCCGCGCCGAAGGCCGCGAGAAAAAAGGCCGCCCCGCCGCGGTGTCAGGCGCTGCCGGAAAGAAGGCCCCGCTAAAGCCGAAATCCATAATTTCTTGCAAATCGGCAGGTTCGTCTATCAGATGTGCCAGGCGCTGAACGGTCGGAGCTGCCCGTGACGCAAATGGCGCATCTGGTCAGCGGCTCCTTAAACCCGCAGAGCGGCGCGGCAAGGATAAGGACCCTGGCGGAGGGTTTTGCCTCCGCGCCATGCCGTCCCCTCTTTAATGCCGGTATGCGCCCCTCTCTATAATCTTTTTATTTCCCATCGCTTCATTTTTTCTCCGAACATAAATAAAAAGTAATTGCCGCTGCGCCGATGAATATGCCATATATACGGTTTAAAATCCTCTTGACGTGATAGAATTATTCCGTCTCTCATAGTAACCGCGGGAGGGGATGTAAGGTGGTATTTGTTTTGGATAAAGATCTAGAGAACAAAAAAACAGCGGCAAGAAAGTGGATCGTCGGAGTCGTCATATTCGTCGCTCTGATAACGGCGGGCGGCTTCGTTTTATCAAAGATGAATTTTCTCGGGTGCAGGGCAAGGTCGAAGAGGCGGCGGAGAAGCAGCTGAACCTCAAGGTCTCGATGTCGCCGCTCCAAGGCAACCCCGTCACCGGCTTTTCCGCATCGGATGTCGAAATTTCCCGCTCCGGCGATAGGCTGCTTTTTATCAAAAACATCGGCGTGGACATTTCACTGCCGAGCATGCTCTCCGGCAGTCCGCGCGTCTCGCTGATCGGGCTGGACGGGGTGGACGCCTCGCTCGAGGCGCTGCGTGAGCTGATGCCCAAATCAGAGAAAAAGTCGGACGAGCCGATGGATATCCCCATCGACGCCGTACTGATCAGCGACAGCACGCTGCGGACGGAGTGGGGCACGGTCAAGTTCAAGCCAAGCCGCGTGCATATCAAAAACTCAATGAATTATGACCTCGACATAGCGGTGACGGTGGAGAGCAGGGACCTTTCCGTCAAGGGGACGATCGGCGGCTCACACGGCGAGTGGCGCGCCGACAGGCTCACCGTCGGATTGGAGGAAGGCAGTTTTGCGCTCTCCGGCGCGCTTTATCCCTCGATGGATATGCGGGTGTCCCTAAAGGCGCTCAACCTCACCACGGTATCCGATCTGGTCCCTGCCCTTAAAGAATACGGGGTGCGCGGCCTGCTCTCCGGCAGCGCCGCGATCTCGGGCAGCGGCAAAAAGATCGTCACAGAGGGCAGCGGCAATCTCCAAAACGCCGTCATCCGCGGCATCCCGCTGGAGGAGTTACAGACAAAATGGAGCGTCCGCCCTGGCGAGGTCAGCGTGGAGGTCGAGCAGGGCAAAATTTTCGATTCCCCCCTCTCCGGCAGCTTCAGCCTGAAGACGGCCTCCGACGACAGCTATCTGACGCTTAATATGAACGTTCGGGATCTTAAATTCGCCGACTGGACGGCACAGTTTGAAAGAAAGACGGAGGGACGGGCCCTCTTCCTCAAGGGAGGCATATCGTCGCTGAGCGCAGACCTAAAGGGGCCGCTCAACGCTATTTACGGACGCATCGAGATGTCGCCCTCCGACCTGAGCTATAAAGAGATCGCCCTCAAGGGGCTGCGAGGCAGCGCCGTCTTCAACGGACAGCCCGCGGGAGAGCTGAACATGACGGCCGCGGCCGGCGGCAAAAATCTTTCGCTTAAGGGCAGGCTCAGCTTCGGGAAAAAGGTGCCGACGGACCTCTCCTTCTCGGCCGACGGCTTCCCCGTCGAGAAGATACTAAAGAGCCTGCCGCAGACGGAGAAGATGAATGTCAGCGGCAGCGTCTCCCTAAAGGGCGTCTGTAAGGGCGTCATCGGCCGCTGGGTGATCGGAGCGGAAGCCGCTTCACCGCTGATCACAGCGGACAAGCTCGGCCGGGTCTCCGACATCCGCCTCTCTGCCTCCTACAGCATGAAAGACAAAAAGCTCTCGCTGCTTAAATCTTCGGCAGAGTGGAACGGCGCGCATATCACGGCAAACGGCGAGGCCTCCTTCGCCGCCCCGGCGGATAAGCCGCTTAATTTCAGCGGGACCTTCCGCAATGCGGAGGCTGAACATTTTTATCAGCTGCTCCCCGTGCTGAAGACGCTGGATGCCGAAGGGACCGCCTGGGGCCGCTGGAGTCTCAGCGGCTCGCCGAAGTCGCCGCTCGTCAAGGCCGAGGTCAACACCGGCAAGGGGCGCTTCCGCAACCTCCGGCTGGATAAGCTCGGCCTGGGGGTCGAATATTCCGGCAATACGCTGCGCTTGGACCCGATAAATGTCCGGGCCGGCGGCGGCCGGGGCGCGTTGGCCTGTGATGTGACGCTCCCCGCAAAACTGGCGGACGGGACGCAGAGCCCAGCCTCGTGGAAGCTCGGCGGCAAGGTCTTTCGCGTCGACTTCTCGGTCATCAACGGCCTGCTAAAGGCGAGCGAAGATATCGGCGGCGAGGTATCAGGCGCGGTGACCGCCAGCGCGGCGACGGGCGGCGGCCTTGACTGGGGCTTCGATTTCACGGGCAGCAACGTACATTGGCGTGAATTCAAGGTACAGAAGATAGACGGGCTCATCGAGGGCAACCCGCGGGAGATTTTGATCAAAAAGGCCGACGGCCTCTTCCTCAACGGTGATACGACCGCCAAGGGCCGGATAGAGATGCCCGAGAGGGGAAAACCCTTCGCGGGTGCGAAGCTGGAAATCAAGGCGTCGGCCAAAAAGCTGAACGTCTACGAGCTGCTGCGCCGGCATCTGCCGGTGATACGCTCCGTGCAAGGGCTGATAGAGACGGAAATAAAGGTGACCGGCACGGTAGAAGACCCCAAATTTGCCGGTTCCGGACGCGTGGCGCCGTTTCGTTACCGCGGCTTCCTGCTGCCGATCGTGGAGGTCGAATATCGCGGCTCGCTGAATGAGATCGTCGTCAGCGACGCGCACGCGCTGCTCCGGGACGGGACCTTCAAGGCGTACGGGCATTTTTACAAGGATGAAGAAAAGGATTGGCGCGGCAAGTTCAACATCAGAGGAGACAAGATAGATATGCGCCAGTTCGGCGCCTATCTGCCCGAAAATTTTCGTTCGCGCTTCGGCGGCGTGGCCGATTTCTCAATGAAGGGCGAGGGCAAACTTTCAGAGCTGACGGGCACGGGGATCTTCTCCGCACCGAAGCTGCGGATCATGGGAATTCGCTTTAAAGATGTCAAAGCGCCTTTCTTCGTCTCGCAGAATTACATCATCATAGAAGACCTGAACGCCGCGACCAACGGCGGCAAGCTGACGGGAGGCGTCGGCTTTGACCTTAAAGACAACGAATGGGGGGGCAACCTCACGGTAATGAGCACCGACGTGCAGGCGCTCGTAAAGCAGGCCGCCCCCCATCTCGAAGG
>CAKSWL010000136.1 GCA_934511335.1 uncultured Cloacibacillus sp.
AGACGAGATATCCAATATTGCCGCTGAACATCCCCAAACCGAAAAGATTCAGCGCCGCGGCGGCGAAGGCCGGGGCCGCAAGGCCGGCCGTCAGCCACCGCGTGACCCCCGCGCAGTCGCAAAGAAGCATGACGTTATAGACGGGGAGCAGAAACCCCGCGAAAGAGCCGACGCGGAATTTATCCCCCAGCCGGTACATGACATAGGCAGAGAACAGGTAAAAACCAAATGTCGCCGCAAGCGCCGCCAGCAGCGCGAAAGCTCCAAAAAATATCGTAAACACTAATCCGCCCTCTCCTGCATACGTCCCAACACTTCGCCGAGCATCTTTATCCTTTCGCCGTAGCCGGCCCAGTCGCCCCTCCGCAGCGCCTTCTGCGCGGCGTCATAAAGCGCCTGCGCCTCCGCGGCGAGGGCCTTGACGCCTTCGCCGCCCGCAGCGACGGCGATTTCCTCCTTGGGCGGCGCGTATTCCTCTTCCGTGCCGGTCAAGCCTCTGATCCTCCGCCCCATCAGCTTTTCCAGCGCCCCGCCGAAGCTGTCGGCCCAGGCGACACGTCCGCCGGTCGAGACGATCACGCGCTTGAGCTCCGGCAGCTCGCCCTTCTCCGCTTTGAGATAGAGCGGCTGCACATAAAGCAGCGACCTCCCGATCGGCACGACGAGCAGGTCGCCGCGTATCACATCCGAACCACGCTGGCTCCAGAGCGACAGCTGCGCGGAGATATCCGGGTTCTGGTCTATGAGCGCCTCGACCTGTCCGGGGCCATAAATCAGCTTCTGCTTCGGGAACTGGTAGACGAGCAGCTCGCCGTACTTCTGCGGATCACAGCGCCCCGCCATCCAGCCGATCAGATTGTCACGCCCCAGCGGCATATAGGGGACGATGATCGCAAATTCAGGAGACCTCTCGCCCCATAGCTTCATCGTCACATAATTGGGCTGGATACGGCGTTCGCGCCCCACAGGGGTGACCTCCCAGACATCTTCGCGGTTATAATAGGTATTCGTGTCGGTCATGTGATAGGTGGTGTAGACCGCGCTCTGCATCTCGAATAAATCCTCCGGATAACGCATGTGCCGCCAGAGCTCTTCGGAAATGCCGCTCTTCTCCTTGAAAAGCCCGGGGAATATCTTCATCCAGGTGCGGATGATCGGGTCCTGCCCGTCGACCACGTAAAACTCCATCTTTCCCGTATAGGCGTCGGCGACCCCCTTGACGCTGTTGCGCACATAATTCACGCCGCGGAAAAGAAAGAGCGAATCATCTTTCGTCTCAAAAGGCTTTGAATAGGGGTAGCGCTTGGACCAGGTGAAGGCGTCCTGCAGCCATTTGATGCGCCCGCCGATAAGCACCGGATAGGTATCCGCGTCATAGATGAGAAAGGGCGCGGCCTGTGCGAAGGCGCGGCGCACATTGCGGTTATAGAGCACGCGGCTCTCCTTGGAAAGCGCGCCCGTAAAAAGTATCTCAGAATCACGGAAACGCAGCGAGAAGAGTATCCGGCGCCACAGAGAGCCGATGGCGACCCCGCCCTCCTCCTGATAGACGGAACGGACATTTGCGTCCCCCATCGGATAATCGAACTCCTTCACATCGGTCTTGACAAGGACGTAAGAATAGGGCGCCGTGCCGAAATATACCTCCGGACGGGAAAGAGGGATGCCGGCCGTCGAGCGCACGGGAAGATCCTTCATGAAAAAATAAGGCATGCCGCCCGAGGCGATCTCATTCACGGGATTCATCACCACGCCGTAACCGTGCGTAAACTCAAGATGGGTGTTGACCCACGTCGGGTTCTGAAGCCTTGAGAGATCAAGCTCGCGGATGCCGAGTATCACCTGGCGGCTGCGCCCGTCGATCATATAGCGGTCGATATAGACGTCGTTAAAATCATAATAGGTGCGTATCGCCTGCAGCTGGCGGTAGGTGCGCAGCAGCGGGGAATAATCCCATAGGCGGATGTTCCGCACCGTCTCGCCGTCCTCCGCGATCTCGTCGGCCGTCACCTCGGCCTCCGGCGTGAAGGCCACCGCGGTAACGCGGTCCAGCCCGAACGCGCGGCGCGTACAATCGAGATGATAGCCGAGATAGACCTTCTCCATCTCATACTCATTCGGCTTCACGCGGTACTGCTGGACGAGGGCGGGGACAAGGCCGCGCGCCGCCCAGCCGGCGACGATGAGCAGCCCGACGGCGGCCGCGGAAAACTTCCACATCGGGCGGAAACAATTGACACAGAGCAGAGCTGCGGCGGCGAACATCGCGAAAGCGAGGAGCGAAAGCGCCGGCAGCACCACATGCGCGTCTGTATACCCCGCGCCGAACACCACGCCGGTCGGAGAAAAGAGCAGCTCATAACGGCCGACCCAGTAACCGGCGCCCCAGAGGACCAAAATCAGCGCGCCGAGCAGCGTCAGATGCAGCCGCGCCGCCGGCGCCGCATAAAGACGGCCGGGGGCTGCGTTCACGGAGCGCGTCACAAAATAGACCGCCGCAGAACCGATCAGCGCAAGCGTCAGCACCCCCTGCGCCCAGAGCTGTAAAAATTTCAGGAAGGGCAGGCTGAACACATAAAAGCCGATATCGATGCCGAAAAGCGGATCGGCCTCGCCGAAAGGCGTGGGATTCATGAACTTGAGAAACTCGCACCACATCCCCATCGCGTTCAGCGCGCTTACGGCGGCGGCCAGCAGCGCCGCGCCAAAGATAAAAAGCCGCGCGCGGCGCGCCGCGCGCCCCTCCGCCCGCGCCCCGCGCCTCCAGGCGAGCTGCCAGTTCAGGGCGTAGATGGAAAAGCCCAAGAGCAGCGCCGCGGCAAAAAGCTCCCATCGAGCCCAAAAGCGCCGCCAAAAGACCGACTCGAAGCCCTGCGCCTCAAACCAGTAAAGATCCGTCATAAAGGCGGCGAACCACGGCAAAAGGAACGCAAAGAAGAAAAAAAGCCCGCCCAGGACGAACCATGACTTCTTCACCCGCGGCGGCTCGCCGCCCCTCATCCGCCCCTCGTCCTCCCAGCCGTCGCCGTTGTCGCCGCTTCCCGGCGTCCACTCGCGCCGCGGGCGGTTTGTCAGCATACGAAAAAAATCGTTTATATCCATAAAAAGCGCCCCTTATATGCGAAAATGATCTTTTATTATATTCTTGACCAAATATCGGGCGATGTCCAGTGAAAAAAACAAAAATCCTCTATAATGATGCGATAAAGCGTGAAATAACAGGAGGAACGAAAAAATGCCGCTTACAAAAGAAGAGGTGCGCGCAAAGCTCACCGAAATGGGGATCACATACGAGGTCATGGAACACGGCCCCGTTTATACCATCGACGAGATGAAAGAGATCGAGGGCATGAAAATAGAAGACGTCTGCAAAAACCTCTTCCTCCGCGACGAAAAGGGCAAACGCCACTTCCTCGTCGTGCTGGACGAGGCCAAAAGCGCCGACCTCAAGGCGATACGCGCGCAGATCGGCAGCACCCGCCTCAGCTTCGGCTCGGAGGAGCGCCTGACGGCCAACCTCGGACTGACCAAGGGCGCCGTCACGCCGCTCGGCGTGCTCAACGACTGCGCGAAAAACGTCGAAGTGCTCATCGACGAAGACCTGCGGGACCGCCCGCGCCTCGGCGTCCATCCCTGCGACAACACGGAGACCCTCTGGATGTCGTTCGACAGCATAAAAAAAATCATTGAAGAACAGGGCTGCAGCCTAAAGTTTATAAAAATATAGCGCCGCAGCGGCGGGAGGGGCCGGCCCCGCCCCCTCCCGCCGCTTGATCACGCAAAGGACGCCATCGCCCTATGATCTTTGCGCGTTTTTCCTTGACGTGATATATGTAACATTTATAATTACAATAGAACTTACGATGATCGAGGCGGTTTTCATGACCGGAGAGTTTGCGATAGCGGTACACGCCATCGTCTATTTGAATCATAAGCGCTCCTGCCTTTCGAGCGAAGAGCTGGCAAAAAACATCTGCACCAATCCGGCGCGCGTCCGGATGGTGATGGGCGGGTTGAAAAAGGCGGGGATCATCCGCACGCGCGAGGGCGCGGCGGGCGGCTACGCCGTGCGGGAGGGCGCCTCCTCCATTTCTCTGCGCGAAGTGGCCGACGCCGTGGGGGCCTCCTTCGTCGGCAGCGCTTGGCGGCCGGGCGACTCGGACATGGAGTGCCTCGTCGCCTCCGGAATGGCCGGCGTGATGGACGGCCTCTACGCGAAGATGGACGCCCTCTGCCGCGCCTGCCTCAACGACATCCGCATAAGCGACATTGAGGATATCATCTTCAGGCCGGGCGGCAAAGCTGTAAAATAGCCGCGGCGCCTCGCGCAAAGGCGCTGCGGCATCTCACTTCGCCTTGTCGATCGCTTCGTTGGAAAGCTCGTCGGCGCGCCTGTTCTCTGCGCGCGGCACCCACTCATAGCTGACCTTGATGCCCTCGGAGAGGGCCCAGGCCTCCTGCGCAAGCGCGCGCAGATGCGGCAGATTTATCTTCCACTGCTTTGAAAGCTGGCAGACGACGAGCTTGCTGTCGCCGAAGACCTTCAGATCCTTCGCGCCGCGTTCTCTGGCGGCCGCGAGCAGCAGGATGGCGGCGTTGTACTCGGCCTCGTTGTTGGTCTTTTTGCCCAGATAGCGCGCCGTCTCCCAGACGACGCCGCCCTCCTCGTCCATCAGGAGCGCTCCCGCCCCCGCCTCACCTGGATTGCCGCGCGAGGCGCCGTCGAAATATCCTATCATTTTTCCTTACAACTCCCTGCGTCGTCGATTTTTGCGTTATACTTTCCCATTATATGCCACAGGACGACGGAGGTAAATCTATCATGGCGGCTGTTAAAAAGACAAACGCGGTAAGGATGCTTGAGGGACTCAAAATATCCTTTGAACTTCTGGAATACGAGATAGATGAAAAGGAGCTCTCTGCGGAAGACGCGGCGGCCAAAACGGGGATCGCAGAAGAGCGCACCTTCAAGACGCTTTGCTGCCGCGGCGACAAGACCGGCGTGCTCCTGGCCTGCGTTCCCGCGGGGCGCGAGCTGGACTTCAAGGCGCTTGCCGCGGCATCGGGCAACAAAAGCACCGAACTCGTACACCTAAAAGAGGTACAGGGGCTGACCGGCTACCTGCGCGGCGGCTGCTCCCCGCTCGGAGCGAAGAAAAAATATCCCGTCTTCATCGACGAATCGGCGCTCTCCTTCGACTTCATCACCGTCAACGCCGGACACCGCGGACTGCTCTTCAAGATAGCGCCCGCCGACCTCGTGCGCGCCGCGGAGGCCAAAAGCGCGCCGATCGTCAGATAGCCCGTCATGAAAACATCGTCCCCAAAGCCGCCGAAGTGGCTGATCATCCTCGCCTACCTGATAATTTACATCATCTGGGGGTCGACATACCTTGCAATACGTTTCTCTGTGGAGACGATCCCGCCGCTTCTCTCCGGCGGCATCCGTTTTCTCGCCGCGGGCGCGATACTGCTCTGCGCGCGCCTCCTCCAGCGGCGCGAGCTGCCGACGGCGCGCGGCTGGCGGCTTGCCTTCCGCGCCGCGCTGCTGCCCTTCGCTGTGACCTACGGCCTCGTCACCACCGCCGAGCTCGTCGTCCCCTCCTCGGTGGCGGCGCTTTTGGTCTCGATCGAGCCGTTATGGTTCTGCCTTGTCGGCTGGCTGTTCTTCAAAGGCAAAAAACCGCTGCTGCGCCACTACGTCGGCATCGCGCTGGGCTTCGCGGGGGTCTGCGTGCTCATCGTGGGGGACCCCAATGCGGAACTCTCCTTTGAATCAAAATATACACTTTGGATGGCGCTGCTGCTGCTCTCCAGCCTCACCTGGGTCGTCGGGGCCTTCATCTCGGCGGACCCGCGCATCCACTCCGACGCGCTCACCTCGTCGGGGATGCAGATGTTATGCGGCGGCGCGGTGATGATGCTCTCGCAGTACGCGCTCGCGCTCGCCACGGGAAACTACCCGCACTTTCACGCCTTCTCAGTGCGCTCCGCGCTCGCGCTCGGCTATCTGGTGCTCTTCGGCTCGCTCGTCGCCTACTCCTCATTCCTCTGGCTGATGCGCGTCGAACCGGCGAACCACGTCGCCACGCACGCCTTCGTCAATCCGGTGGTCGCGGTGCTGCTGGGCTGGCTGCTCGGCGGCGAGAGCCTCCACACGAACATACTGCTGGCGCTGCCGCTCGTCACAGCCTCCGTCATCCTGATGATTTGGGAGCCGTAAATCTGAGTTTAAAAATGGGCTCATATTAATCTTGACGCCCTCAGAACTTATGATAAAATTTTAACTACGGAGGATA
>CAKSWL010000137.1 GCA_934511335.1 uncultured Cloacibacillus sp.
GTACCGGGAAGTACGCCGAGACTCACCTCGGGCAGACCAATGCGGAAGCCAGCGCTCCGCGCGACGCGAATGTCCGCCGCGAGCGCGATTTCGAGGCCGCCCCCGAAGCAGATGCCGCGGATGCCGGCGGCGACCATTGCATCGCAGACGGCCTGCGCAGCCGCGACGGGAACGGTGATGATGCGCCTGCGCTACACGAACGACGGCGGCATGCTCATCCCCGGCGAGATGGTGCGCGTCTTCACCCAGCCCGTCAAGAGCCGTATCGTGAACGTCATCCCGCAGACGGCGATCATGGCCGACGCGGAGGGCGACTATGTGTACGTCGTCGAGGCGGATAACACGGTGCGCAACGTCAGGGTCAAACTCGGGCGCGAGCTGGGCTCTTTGCGCGAGGTGGCAAGCGGCCTTAACGAGGGACAAAAGGTGGTCGTAGCCGGATTGCAGAATATACGCCCCGGCGTCAAGGTCAGGATCGACACCTCCGCCGCGGCGAATGACGCGGTCTCAAATCCCGTTCTTGACGAAACCTCGGGAGCCGAGATCATAACTTCCGGAGACAACGGCACGAAAGAGGCAAAATAGACCATGTTCGCTAAATTTTTCATCGACCGCCCACGCTTTGCAATGGTCATCTCCATACTCCTGGCCCTTGCCGGCGTGATTGCGGCCTTCTCGCTGCCCATCGCGCAGTATCCTAACGTCACGCCGCCGCAGATACGCGTCTCCACCACCTACCGCGGAGCCGACGCGGTCACGCTCGCAAACACGGTCGGCGCGCCCCTCGAAGAGATGGTCAACGGCGTCGACGGCATGATATATATGAACTCGACGTCCAGCAACAACGGCAGCTATGAGCTCTATGTCACCTTTGCGACGGGGACGAACCCCGATATGGCGCTGGTCCGCGTCCAGAACCGCGTTTCACAGGTCACGCCGCAGCTGCCTTCGGAGGTCACGGCGGAAGGCATCACTGTCGAGACCTCTTTCTCCGACTCGCTGGGCTTTCTCGCGCTGACGTCGCCCAACGGCACCTACGACAAAGCGGCGCTGATGAACTACGCTTACGGCAATATCAGAAACACGCTGAAACGCGTGGCCGGCATGGGAAACGTACAGGTCTTCGGTTCGAAATACAGTATCCGCGTCTGGCTTGATCCTGCGCGCATCGCCTCGCTCGGACTTTCGATAGGCGACGTCGCCGCAGCGATCCAGAGCCAGAACAAGCAGGCCTCCATCGGCTCCATCGGCACCACGCCGGCCGATACTGATACGCCGCTCGTTTATACGCTGCAAACGCGCGGACGTCTTTCAACCATCGGCGAGTTCGACAATATCATCGTGCGCACCAACGCGCAGGGAGGGCTCGTCAAGCTGCGCGACATCGCGCGCATCGAGCTTGGTTCCGAATCATATAACGTCAACGCCGAAGTTGACGGCGCGCCATCCGCGATGATCGCGATGTCTCAGGCCGCGGGCTCCAACGCGCTCGACGTTATGTCCGGCGCAAAAAAGACGATCGAGCGGCTCTCCGCCTCGCTGCCCCAGGACATGAAGATCAGCATCATGTACGACTCGACACTTTATGTCACGGCGACGATAAAGGAGATCCTCTTCACGCTGCTGCTGACCTTCTCGCTCGTCGTCTTCGTCTGCTACCTCTTCTTACAGGACTGGCGCGTCACGCTGGTCCCGGTCGCGGCAATCCCGATCTCGCTGCTGGCGACCTTCACCGGCCTTGCGGCGATGGGCTACAGCATCAACATCCTTTCGCTCTTCGGGCTGGTCCTCGTTATAGGGACGGTCGTCGACAACGCCATCGTCGTCGTCGAACGAGTAACGTTCATCATGGACAGGGACAAATGCTCTCCTGAGATCGCCACCCTTCAGGCGATGAAGGACGTCACGGCGCCGATGACGGCGACGACGCTCGTCTTCCTCGCTATCTTTGTCCCGGTCGGTTTCATGGGCGGCATCACGGGCGAGATATACAAACAGTTCGCGGTCACGATCTCCTTCGCCGTCGTCTTCTCGCTCGTCGTCGCGCTCACCCTTTCCCCTGCGATGTGCGCCCACATGCTGCGCGAAGTACAGCCGTCCGGAAACGGGCTGCTCCGGTGGTTTAATGTAACGCTCGCGAAGACCACGCGCGGCTATGTCAGAGGGGCGACATGGCTTGCGCGCCGCGCAGTCGTCACCGTGGCGATACTCGCCGCCGTCATCGGCGGCTGCTGGTTCGTCTACGCGACCACGCCGACGGCCTTCATCCCGGATGAGGACCAGGGCGTCGTCTTCATGACGGTACAGCTGCCGGAAGGCGCGTCGTTCTCCCGCACCACAAAGGTGGCTGGCGCGATGGTCAAAGAGGTACAGGTGATCCCGGGAATCAAGAACACCACAAATATTGAAGGCATCAACCTCATGGGCGGAAACGGCGAAAACGTCGCCTCGATGTTCTTCACGCTGCTGCCTTGGGATCAGCGTAAATCAAAGGATATGCAGCTTGGCGCCATCGTCTCTAAAATCAGGCAGATCGCGGCGAAGTATCCGCAGGCGCAGACAAATGTCTTCACACCGCCGGCGATCAGCGGACTCGGCATGGCCTCCGGCCTTGACATGAGGCTGCAGTCGCGCGAGGAAAACGACCCCGCGAAGCTGGCGGAGGTCATGCGCAGCCTGCTGGTGCAGCTCAACCAGGCGCCGGAATTCCTCTATGCCTTCAGCGCCTACACCGCCGACACGCCGCACCTCTATCTGGACATCGACCGTGAGAAGGCCGAGCTGATGAACGTTCAGGTCGGAAGCATCTTCTCCACGCTCCAAACCTACTTCGGCTCCGCCTATATCAACGACATCAACATCGGCACGCAGGTCAACCGCGTCATGGTGCAGTCGGAGTGGAACTACAGAAATAATATGGACCGCATCGGCAGCATCTTCGTCCGCAACGCCAACGGAGAGCAGGTCCCCATGCAGAGCCTGACGACGATCCGCAAGACCCTTGCCCCGCGCGCGATAGACCGCTATAACCTCTATCCGAGCGCCGGCATCACCGTAGTCATGAAACCAGGCTACTCGACGGGACAGGGTATCGCGCGCGTCGCGGAGCTGGCGAAAAACCTTCCTCAGGGTTACTCCTACGAATGGTCCGGCATGACCTATCAGGAACAGGACTCTCAGGGCGGCGTCATCCTCGTGCTCGTGATCGCGCTGATTTTCGCCTACCTTTTCCTCGTCGCGCAGTATGAGAGCTGGTCTGTCCCCGTGCCGGTCATCCTCTCGCTGCCGGTCGCCATGTTCGGCGCGCTGGGGGGGCTGCTGATCATGGGGCTGCCGATCTCCATCTACGCCCAGCTCGGCATCCTGCTCCTTATCGGACTAGCGGCGAAGAACGCGATCCTCATCGTCGAATTCGCGAAAGAACAGCGCGAGGAGCACGGACTGCCGCTGATCCAGGCGGCGGCCACCGCGGCGAGCGAACGTTTCCGCGCCGTTCTGATGACGGCCTTCACCTGCGTCCTCGGCGTACTGCCGATGCTCTTCGCCTCCGGCGCGGGCGCGGCCAGCCGCAAAGCGGTCGGCTCGACGATGTTCTTCGGCATGAACGCGGCGACCATCTTCGGTATCTTCATAATCCCCGCCCTCTACGTGATCTTCCAAGGTACGCGCGAGAGGGTGAAGGGACGCGTAAGCAATACCGTAAAAAGAGAAGAGGACTAAGGAGGCGCGTGATGATGAAAAAACTTGCCATATGCACCATATCCGCGCTGATAATGCTGACGGCCGGCACAGCCTTCGCCGCTAAGGCCGAACCGCAGCTCTCCTCGCGCGACATACAGATCAAAAACGGCGAATGGACGATGCTCGCCCAGCTCTACCCCGTTCCCGCCGTCTCCTCCGCCCTCTCGCAGGAACTCACCGCGGAACGCCTCGCGAGCTGGTGGAACGTCTTCAACGATCCGATGATGACGGAGCTCATCTTAGAGTCGCTTGAAAACAACAAAGACCTCGCGGCGGCCCGCGCCAAAGTGACCGAAGCCCGCGCTTCGCTCGGCATCAGCCAGGCGAAGCTGCTGCCGTGGCTCGACTCCACGAACTTCTGGAACAGCGGACGCACCCCCGTGCAGGCGGGAGGAACGGGCAGCGGCGCCAACCTCTATAAGCTCGGCATCGACGCCTCGTGGGAGATAGACATCTTCGGCGGCCAGCGCGCGAGCATCAAGGCCCAGAGGGCGACGCTGGAAGCCCAGTACGCGGCCCTTTATTCAACCTGGACGAGCCTCGCCTCAGAGGTCGCGATGAACTACATCTCGCTGCGGACTCTGCAGGAGCGCTTAGCGATCGCCCGCTACAACCTCGCCCTCCAGCAGGACACCGTGGACATCCAGCAGTCGAAGGTAGACTCCGGACTCGCGGACTCGCTTGCGCTCAAGCAGGCCCAGTACACCATGGAGCAGACAAAGGCCGGCATCCCGAACATCGAAACATCCATAGAGCAGGTTAAAAACGCCCTCGCGATACTTGTCGGAGAGGTTCCCGGCACGCTGGAAGAAAAGCTGACGGACAAACAGCCGATACCGAAGATCTCCGGCACGGAGTTCATCGGCATACCGGCGAACGCCATCCGCCAGCGCCCCGACATCCGCCAGGCCGAACGCCGGCTCGTGGCCCAGCTGGCGCGCAAAAAATCGGCGCAGGCCGACCTCTGGCCCAAGTTTTACCTCACCGGCTCGATCGGCACCGAGGCCGGCAATTGGGGCAGCCTCTTCACCGGCCCTGCGAAGCTCTACAGCTTCCTGCCGCGGATAAGCTGGCCGATCTTCCACGCGGGCGCGATACGCAACAACATCAAGGTACAGGGAGCGATCGCCGAACAGCTGCTTGCGGCCTATGAGCAGACGGTGCTCTCCGCCGTCGGCGAAGTGCGCGACTCGCTCTCCGCCAACGTGAAAGAGTACGAGCGCAACGAATCGCTCAAGCGCGGCGTCGAGGCGGCCCAGACCGCCCTTGACGTGGCGAATGACAAATACGCCAACGGCCTTGTCGACTTCACGAACGTCATCAACGCCCAGCGTTCGCTTGCGGCCCTCTCCGAAGAATACGTCATCAGCGAGGGGAAAATCTCGACCAACGCCGTGAAACTCTTCAAGGCTCTCGGCGGCGGCTGGCAGCCGATGGAAGAGGCCGAGCGCGCCCTCGCCGAGGCGGCGAAACAGGCTAAGAAATAAAATCCCGCGCTATAAACGACGACGGGACCCTCCTGAAAAAGAGGGTCCCGTTTTTAGTTTTCATGACGGCGAGAATTTAAAGAGCGTATTCCTTTGGCGGATTACCGGAAAAATCCGCGATCACCGCACGCGCTTCGTCCAGATAAAAGACCTCGAAAATGGGATTATCCGCGCTCTGATATATTCCCTTCACAAGAGGGTAGGCCATGCAGCCCTCCTTCACCGGCAAATTATCCTCAAAGACGGCCTTGCCGGCAATGCGCAGCCAGGCATAAGCGGGGCTGGATACAGTCACCTCGACATAGGGGTTGGCCCGCATCTCTTTATAGACCTCTTTCGTGCTGTTTGTACAGAACCAAAGTTTTCCCTCTCTTTCAAAGCAGAACATAAAGGGGCGGCACTTGCCTCGACCGTCAAGCCCCACCGTCGCCAAATACTGTACGGGATTTTCCTTGAGAAACCTTACCACTTCATTCATCAAAATATTCCTCCTTAAAATCTTTTTATACAAAGAGCTTGCCTTTAGCCGCTCACAAAACTATAATAAAATTCTAAGGATACAAAGTAAAGTAAGCACAAATTTATGCTATAGTAACCATAATGATACTAATGGAGGGAATATGGATGGCGCTAAAGGATGATTTGCCGCCCTGCCCGGTAGAGACGACGCTGACGCTGATCGGAGATAAATGGAAGGTACTTATCCTGCGAGACCTGATGGAAGGAACCAAACGCTTCGGAGAGCTGAAAAAATCTATCGGCAGCGTCACCCAGAAGGTGCTCACGCAGCAGCTGCGCGCGATGGAAAAAAGCGGCCTCCTGACCCGAAAAATCTACGCCGAGGTCCCGCCCCGCGTCGAATACACCCTCACGAAGACCGGTTACAGCCTAAAACCGATTCTCGACGCGATGGAGAACTGGGGAGAGAGTTATAAAAAAGGCAGCGCAAAAATATAGCAATTTGAGTCTGTCAAGTGAGCGTGTGAATAGTTTTCTGTAAATAGGGTTTCCTG
>CAKSWL010000138.1 GCA_934511335.1 uncultured Cloacibacillus sp.
AAGATGCGCTCCGCGGGAACGGCGCACCTTACCGAGATCATGGACGACTATACGCTGCTGCCGGTCAACAACTACAAGTTCGGCCGTCATAAGGATATCGATAACATCAGCTCCGAATCTTACATAAAGCTTTTCACCCAGGGCATGGCCGACGGCTGCTGGTACGGCTGTTCGCTGGCCTGCGCGAAGGCGGTCGACCACTTCCCGCTCCAGACCGGACCGTGGAAGGGCAAAGAGGTCATCGTTGACGGACCGGAATACGAGACGGCGGCTGGGCTTGGCTCCAACCTCGGCATCTTCGACCCGCTATGGACGATAGAGGCCAACTTCTACGCCGACCACTACGGACTGGACACCATTTCGCTGGGGACGGGCATGGCCTTCGTCTGTGAATGCTTTGAGCTGGGGCTGATCAACAAGGAAAACACTCACGGGCTGGACCTCAACTTCGGCAACAAGCACGATATCATGGAGCTCCTCCACCGCATCGCGCACGGCAGCGATGAATTCGCCGTCGCCTGCGGCAAGGGGATCGAAGTCGCGCGCGAATATTTTGCGGAACACTACGGCGCTGATATGGAAAAGATGATGAAGATCGGCATGGTCTGCCAGGGACTTGAAGCCTCGGAATACCGCTGCCAGGAGTCTATCGCCCAGTGGGGCGGCTACTTCCTCACGCTCAAGGGGCCGCAGCACGACGAGGCGTGGCTCATCTTTATGGACATGGTGAACAAGCAGCTGCCGACATACGAAGATAAGGCCGAAGCACTCTTCTTCTTCCCGAATTTCCGCCTCTGGTTCTCGCTGCAGGGTCTTTGCAAGCTGCCGTGGAACGATATCGAGCCCGCCGACAACGGCATGAAGTATAAGGGCATCGAAGCGGCGAGGGTCCCCGAGCACCTGCAGAATTATCTTGATATTTTCGAGGCGATCACCGGCAAACACTTAAGCCGCGAGGGAATGATCGAGCAGTCGGAGAAGGTCTATAACTTCGAGCGCATCTTCAATCTGCGTATGGGCAAGGGGACGGCTAAGTTCCACGAAGCTCCTGACCGCGGCCTCGGCCCCGTGTGGGAAGACGAATGGAACGAGCGTCCCGAATATTTTGATGAAAAGCTTAAGGAATTCGGCGTCGACATCGAAGGTCTTTCCGTAAAATAGAAGATCGACCTGTTGCAGAAAAACCGCCGCGGGCAGTGGCAGCAGCTCAAGATGGCGGTCTACAAGCGCCGCGGATGGAACAAAAACGGCATCCCGACGATGGCGACGGTGAAGCGCCTCGGCATAGACTACCCCGACGTGGTGGCGTTGCTGGAGAAACACCTGCGTCCAGAGGATGAATTTGAAAATTAATCGTTAAAGGAGAAATGCGCATGATCACCGTCAACGGAGAAAAGTCGCCGTGGAGAGAGGGACTCACGGTACAGCAGCTTCTCGATGAGAAGAATTTTACCTTCAAGATGCTCGCCGTATGGGTAGACGACAACGTCGTCGACAAGAGCCGCTATTCAGATGCGAAAATCCACGACGGCGCTAATGTGCAGGTGATACACAACATCAGCGGCGGTTAAATTTCGCGGCTGTAACGGCAGAAAGACAAAATCGGCGGGGCATCCAGCCCCGTCGATTTTATGTCTGTGCGCAAAGGCTGAAGCGCCTCAACGGCCGCGGCTAAATCATGTTGGCGAAGCGTTCCACCGCTTTCGTAAAATTAGCGATCGTCTTGTCGGCATCGCCATTTTTTATGCCGTCTCTGACGCAATGATTGATATGCCCTTCGAGCACCACCTGTCCCACCTTGTGGAGCGCCGACTTGGCGGCGTTGATCAGCGCAAGCACATCTTCGCAGGGGACGTCTTCGTCCACCATCCGGTCGACCGCCTGAATCTGCCCGATGATTTTTTTCAGGCGGCGGTGTATTTTGTCAGAATCCATGCACTGTTTCATTACGAGCATCTCCTTATACGATCAAGGCTGTATACGCATTATGAAATTCAGCGCCGCCGTTGTCAAGCATACGGCCCGCCGCGGACGGCTTTGCACATGAGGCAACATCTCCGGCGCCGCCTTCGCCGCGGGCTTGATCTGCTAGAGCATCGCGGAGCCGCATTAAAAACGGCCGCTTGAGGCGTCTTTCAGCCCTGCTTCATCCGCCGCGTACGTCATCTGCCTTTTTATGCGCAGCGTCTTTTTCGTTTTCACTGATCCACTTCGCCAGCGTGCGATAAAGCAGGTCAGGCTCTATCGGTTTTGCGAGATGGCAGTTCATGCCGGCCTCCGCCGACTTCCGGCGGTCTTCGTCGAAGGCGTTCGCCGTCATCGCGATGATCGGCACCCGTTTTGCGTCCGCGCGCGGCAGCGCCCTGATTTTTTTCGACGCCGAAAGCCCGTCCATCACCGGCATGCGGATGTCCATCAGCACTGCGTCAAAATGGCCCTCGGGGGAGTTTGCGAAGGTTTCGACGGCCAGCGCGCCATTAGCGGCGGGGACCGCCGCTACTCCGGCCTTCGCCAGCAGTTTCCGCGCGATCTCGGTATTGAGCGGGTGGTCTTCCGCAAGCAATACGCGACGCCCCTTCAAAATCTTGGCGCTGTCCAGGGCCGCCTCTTCCGCCCTCTCCGCGGCGGGTTTTCCTTCTTCCGCGATATCCAGCTCCAAATGCAGCCGGATGTCAGTGCCTTTTTCCTTTTCGCTGTGTACGGATATGCGGCCTCCCATTTTATCGACGATGCTCTTGGCTATCGCAAGGCCGAGCCCAGTCCCGACGCTTCCGGCGGCGTCCTCCTGCATGAAGGGCTCGAAGAGGTGCTTCTGGAACTCTTCGCTCATCCCGACGCCGTTGTCCCTGATGACGTAATCGCAGCAGATACGGCTGCCGCATACCACGAAATCGGACATAATGCATTCCACTTTCCCGCCAGGAGGGGTAAATTTCACGGCGTTTGAGAGGAGATTGAGGAATATTTGGTCAAGGCGCACCTTGTCGACCCATAGGGGGACGGCGGGCCTCTTGCTGTCAAAGACGAACTCGACGTTTTTGCGCCGGCACAGAGGCCGGATCATCGCCTCTATCGCGCCGGCGAACTCTTTATACTCGTAGCGCGAAGGGTAAAGCGTGAACTCGCCGCTTTCGATCTTCGCCATGTCGAGCACGTCGTTGATGAGGCCGAGCATGAAGCGGCTGGAGGAATTTATCTTGCCGATATAGTCGTCCGCCGCCTCCGGATCGCCGAGCGCGTCTTTCAGCAGCGCCGTCATGCCCGTTATCGCATTCATCGGAGTGCGCATCTCATGGCTCATGCGCGCGAGGAATTCGCCTTTGGCGAGGCTGGCCTGCTCCGCGCGCTTGAGCGCCTCCTCTATTTTATCCTTGGCCCTCTTTTCGACCGCCACGACGTCGGTGATGTCCTGCCGCGTCATCAGGAGTATCCGGTTATCTTTATCTATGTAGGAGTACCGGACCGACTTGCGGCACAGCGCGCCGGAGGCGTCCCTGGTATCGAAGAGGACCTGGAAGATATCCTGCCCCTCCAGCCGCGCCACGACGTTTGAGTATTCCATTTCGCGCAGCGCCCTTTCGCGATCCTCGGGAACAATGTGCCGCTCTGCGTAATCGGCGGTGCCTCTCCGGTAGTCCAGCCATTCGCAGGCAAGCCGGTCCCCGCTGGCCTCGGAGATGAAGAACGAATAGCGGTTGTGCTTTCCGTCGATACGGGCGACTGAATCGTAGTCCTGAGCGACGATCATCCTGAAGGTATCGGCAAGCTGTTTTCTGGTCGTGACGTCCCTTTCACAGAAAAAGGCGACGAGGTCCCCGCTGTCGGGATGCTTCCTGACGGTGATCTGCAGCTCCATCCACAGCAGGCTGCCTTCGCGGCTGAGGAAAGGCTGCTCGAAGACAAGGCGGCCGTTGCCGCGCTCGAACTCTTTGGTCAGGCTGGCGTAATTGATTTTGTCCAGAAAATTCGCCCGCGACTCTTCGCTGACGAAGAAGGGGCGCATCTTCTCCACTACATCGGAAAAGGACATGCCGCTGTGAAAGGAGCCGCCCCCCTCATAGCTATGGACGAGCTCTTCCACGACGTCTTTGGTGATGTTGACGCGCATCATCGAGGCATAGTCGCCGGAGACGTCTTTTAGCTCGTCCTCATAGCGCCGCGAGAGGAGCTGGTATTCCGCCTCCGCGCGCAGCTGCGCCTCTTTAAGCTCCGTGATGTCGTTATAGACGCTCTGGTAGATCTCGCTGCCGTCGGCGTCCCTTATCCGTTCCACAATGCCGCTGACCCAGAATATCACGCCGTCATGGCGGATGAAGCGCAGCTCGTAGGGGGTCGGGGTCCCTTTTTTCATCACATTTGCGAGCATCCTTGTATATTTCTCCCTGTCGTCGGGGTGGACGCGCGTGTAAACGGCCTTCTTTTCATCCTCTTCGCTGATGCCGTATATCTCGCGCCCGCGGCGGTTCACATAGTGATAGGGCCTGCCGCTGCACTCGGCTACGGAATACTGCGTGATCCCGCAGGGCATCGTGTCGTAAAGCCTCTGCAGATATTCGGCC
Source organism: uncultured Cloacibacillus sp. (assembly GCA_934511335.1). GTDB lineage: Bacteria > Synergistota > Synergistia > Synergistales > Synergistaceae > Cloacibacillus. The sequence continues at coordinate 4,560 of CAKSWL010000138.1, forward strand.
TGCCGCTTGAGCTTCTCCTCGGCCGCCTTCTGCGCGGAGATGTCCGTATAACAGACGTAGGCCGTCTGACTGCCGTCCGGCTGGGGAATCGAGATGCCCGAGTGGTGTATCCACCGGTATTCGCGCGTCGCCTCGTTTCGCAGGCGGTAGGCGCACTCCAGGCGGCAGGCGCTGTCCCGGCGAAGGACGGCCTCATATGACTCCGCCATCTTTTCCTTCAGCGCCGGCACATCGTCGGGATGGACGTTCTGAAAGATATCCGCGTCGATCTTACGTTTCATCTCTTCATTCGTAGTGCCCAGCATCTCGCTGATCGCCGAGTTGACGGCGATCAGGCGGACCGTTTCGCCATCCAGCCGGTATACGCCGATCCCGGAGGGAATCGAATTTATAATATTTTCCAGCGAGGATTTTTCTTCCTCCAGCCGCCGGTGCAGCCGCTTTGAATCCGTGATGTCCGTCACATACTCGACGGAGGCGTCGCGCCCGTTCCATTTTATCAGCTTGCCCTTCACGGAATACCAGCGATCCTTCGACGCCAGATACTGTTCCGCCTCAAAAGAATCGCCCTGCGTCAGCAGCGGCACATGGCAGAATTCACAGGGCGCGTCCTTATGCATCATGAATTCATAGCAGCTTTTCCCGGAGAAACCGCCTTCGAGGCTGCCGGAAAACTCCAAAGCGGCCCGGTTCGCGTACAGCACCTCGCGCGTCTTCAAATCGCTGACCTGGATGATCGTATTGTTCTCGTTGAGGATGTCGCGGTAAAGCTCCGTCTCCTTGGATATATTATGAAATACGGCGTGCATCAGCGGAAAGCCGTGGTCTTCCCCGATTTTCCTGGCTTGCAGGCGCACCCAGATGACGTCGCCGTCCAGATATTTTTCCCTGAATGTTATATCTATCGGCGTGTCCTTCTCCAAGCCCTCGCGGATGGCGGCGGTGATCCTTTTCCCGTTTTCGCTGACCCAGATAAAGCTGCCGTCCCTTTTCAGCATACGGCAGGGGGGGAGCAGGTACTCGCCGGAAGATTCAAGTTGGGCAAGCATCGAGCCCATCACCGCCTCCCTGTCCTCAGGGTACGCGCAGCCGGCGGCCAAGCCCCCCGTAGCCTTAATAAAATCCTCATGGCAGCCATATCCAAGATATTTAAGCATCTGTTCGTTTATAAAATAAAAGGGCATCCCCGGCGCGTCGATATAGCGGCCGAACACGCCTCCGGGAAGCGAACTGTTAAGAAAGTCATAGAGCGGCTTCGACTCATACTCTTTTGCATGTTCAAAGAAAGGCTTTTTAGCCTTTTCCCTGTGGGAGGATGAGGCGAAGATGTGAAGAGAGCGTATCTTCATCGTCCCCTCCTCGGGGAAACAGGCGGCCGCGATACGGCGCGCCCCAGCAAGGCCGCCTTCCGTCAGCCTCAGCTTCGCGCTCGCGCAGCCCGCGCCTCCGGGAGAGACCGCCTCGTCTTCGCCGGTGAATTCAAGCCCGCAGGGCTGAGGATGGGCGGCGATATCCCTCTCCAAATAGACCCGCGCCTCGCCGGGGCCATGAATCTCCTCGTCCTCCGCGGCGCCGCACCAGTATATATCCTTGCTGAGAC
>CAKSWL010000139.1 GCA_934511335.1 uncultured Cloacibacillus sp.
TGTCCTATCGTCTGGTATCATACTTTATGTAAGTGGCGTGCCTGTGGGGATTCGAACCCCAGACCTTCGCCTCCGGAGAAGATAAATACTATACTATATGTAACATCATTAAAAATTTTTACTTTCAAAAATCCTCTAATTGCAAGCTATTATACAAACTTATGTTGTAATCACCTTGTAATCGCCTATAAAATGGTATAAAATATTTTTCATACATATTCCATACGGAATCGGAAGGGTGAAGTTATGAAAAAAGAAAAACTCTCTAAGACCTTTATACAAAAATTAATCCCTGCCGAAAAACGATATGATATATACGACACCGAACTGACCGGATTTTACGTTAGAATAGAACCCAGCGGGAAAAAAACCTATTATATATACTGCAAATTACCCAACAATAAATATGGCTGCCGTAAAATTGGCGATGCCGCGATCCTTACGCCGGCGCAAGGGCGCGAGCTTGCCCTACGCTATATAAACGACATGCTTATTACAAAAAAAGACCCTCGTGAGAAAGAAAAAACAGCTCCCACACTACAAAACATATTGGACGAATACAAATTGGCCGGCGGCAATTTAGCAAACATAAGCAACATCGAAATAGCATTTACAAAATATTTGCCATTACCCATTGATACAATCACATTGTTATCTGTAGAAAAAACAATAAATGAAATAAAAGACAGGAAACGCGCAACGATAAACAGGAAAATCAGCTCCATCAAAGCCGTACTCAACTGGGCAAAAAAGCGTAAACTCATTGGAGAAAACCCCATTGCTGACCTGAAAAAGCTCAAAGAGACGGATACCGTAGAAAAAACCAGATACTTGACCGACGATGAACAAAAAAGACTTATGTCCGCAGTAGAAGAAAGAGATCGCGAAATCCGCGAAAAACGGAAACGAACGATCGAAGGCAATCATAGAAAATATCTCCCCTTGCTTGAAGACGTTCCATTTGCGGACTACTTTATGCCGCTTATCATCTGCGCCATAAATACAGGCATCAGAAAAAAAGCTCTCTTTGCCCTCAAATGGGAAGACGTTGATCTTGAGAAATCTACCTTAACATTACAGGCTGGCAGCGCCAAATCTAAAAAAAGCGCGGTTCTGCCTATAAACAAAAAAGTAGTCGAGACCCTGACAAAATGGCGCGCGCAATCTACAGGCGACCTCGTATTCCCCAGCCCAAAAACAGGAAAACAGCTGGACAACTGCGACAAAGCATTCAAATACTGCCTCACAAAAGCCGGTATAAAAAACTTCCGTTGGCATGACCTCCGCCACAACTTTGCCTCTCAGCTTGTCATGCTGGGAGTGGACCTAAACACCGTCAGAGAACTCATGACCCATTCCGAAATGAAAATGACCCTGCGATACGCCCACCTAGCCCCCGAAAAGAAAAAAGAGGCGGTAGACCGTCTATGCGACTAGCCTACCGCCCATTTCCCTACATTTTCACCCCCGCCGCCTTAGCCAACGCCCGCGTCCGGTTGCACCATCCCTTGAGAAAAACCTTCTGCGACGGCCGCGCGGAAACGATCTTGTCATAATAATTCAGCCTCTTGATCAGCAGCATCTTCGACAGAAACAGCCCATTGCGCCAGGCCATCGTATACAAAGCCTCGCGCGTCCGCGGCCCCCACTTGCCGTCGATCGCCACATCAACGCCGCACGACACACAGGCGCGCTGTGCGATCTTCGCCGCGCCGCCCATTCCGTGATTCACGCAGATATCAAACATAATCATATCCACCGGCTCGCCGTAGCGTCCCCAATCGTGAGGCTCCCAAAAATTCGCCCGATAAATAACAAGGGCCTCGTCCTTCGACAAAGCCCTTACATTCCTATGCTTCACAATACCGCGCTTATAGGCGGCATCCAGCGCCCCTTGAGTGATCCCCATATTCGTAGGGCCGCCGCGGTCTGCGGGATGATCAGCAAACCCGCCCTCCCACGGCAGCGTGAACTTTATCGCCCGCTCCCAGCTCATTTGATACCATACTTCTTATACATCGCCTCGATACGCTCATCGAGCCCCATCTCCTCCGAAACCGCCGCCTTCGCCTCAGCCGCCGGCATATCCACCACCGCGGCCACCTTCCGCACCTGCTCCGGCGACAACTCCTCCCACTTATGCCCCATGATCAGATTCAGCTTCTCGCAAGCATAATCGACGATCAGCCCAAAAGCCGGCCCGTCGAACGGTTCCAGATACCAGGGCAGACGTACCATATCATCCAGACGTGCCACAACATAGCGGCGCTTCTCCGCGCTGCTCTCCCCGGGGATACTCCTCTCCGTCTCCATCACCATCTGCACCGCCCACACCTTCAGCGACGAAACAGCCCCCGCCGCAAACCTCGCCAGCAACTCCTTCACATTCATTCAAACAACCTCCTTCTCTATCCTGTCGATACGCTTATGCGCCGACTTTGTAGACTCAGACATCCGCGCTATCGCCACCTCATGCGCGTCAAGCCGCTCATCCATCTTTGAAAGCGTCCTTTCGAGCTTCGCAATACACTCCTTCATCGGCGAAATCACGATCACCCGCATAGCACCCATCAAAAACGTCGCTATCCCGATATACGCCCCGACATTCTCAAGATTCACCTGCAAAACAGGCACCTCCTACCGACTCCCCGCATACTGCTCCCATAGACCAATCTCCTGATCCATTTTTTCGGACACATCGTCAAACAACTTTAAATAAAACTCATAGGACTTAATATCTCCCTCAAGATACGCCCTCCTGGCCATCATCTTGATATTAGCCTCATTCAGCCCCGGAGCCTTACTTGGATCGCTCTTCAAATCCTTAAGGCGATATGCGAAATCGCGTTCCAAATCAACAGGATAATTCTTTAATCCTGTCAGTGTTTTCAGCCACTTCTGGCCGCCTGTAAGTTCCGTATGATAAGGGCGCGTCTTTCCATCATCCGTAGCCGCGTACTGGTCAAAAATTCCACCAGGATTCATGCGGTCAAGCGTCGAAAGTGCTCTGGTAAACGGCAACACCTCCGAAAGCCGCTGTGCCGTCGTTGGCATATTCATACCGAGATAATTTGCCCGTTCGTTGCCATACAACAAATTTTCCCAGTTCCCACCCTCGCGCAGCTGGTCGATTGGCTTATCCCTGTAAAAATCACGGTTCATCGCCAGCTCTGCCGCAACCTTGATAGGTGGACTTATACTTGAAGCCACATTCGCCATTATGTCCTCAGGGGATGATCCAAACTTAAAAACATCTGACGTCGGCAGATAAGAACCCAACATCATAAAATTTTCCTTGCCATCAGGGTTTTTGCCTCCATAAATCGAAAACTCCCGCCGCATCCACTCCGGCCGCACACCCTCCGGTGGTATATCGCCATCCTGAGCGCCCTCGAAAGCCCCCTTCAACTTTGGCATAACCGATACTTTCCCCGGATGCCTGACAAGATTTTCCATCTGCGCGGGAATATTCTTACGGCTCCACGTATAAAACGGAAACGCTCGCTTCATCACGTTACTCTCAAACGGAGTAATGTCGCCGTAATCATAAAGAGCGTTGGCTACCACCTTTGCAGCCTCCTCGAACGTATCCCCTTCCTTAAGCCGGCGAAGAAAAAACCCGAGCCTGCGGTTATTCTCCAGAGCTTCGCCCACAGCAACAGCTCCCTTCAAATCCCACGCCTGCTCCTTTATCTTCCTTGCAATACTTCTGCCCTTGGGAGAATTAATCGGCGCCAGAATATCCTTGATCTCGCTCAGCTGTCCCGTACCAATCACGCCATGATCACGCGCGGCCTTAATAACATCCTCGCCACGCAAAGTCCCGTACACCCCCGCGCCCATGCTGCGTCCCTTACCGCCTGACATTTGCAGACGAGCCGCGTCATGCAGGTCCTTACCTATCTGATGCGGCTTCCACCCGTGCATCCAACCGTTCCACAGGTCGCCGATCATATTGCGGCTATGATACTCAGGGAACAAAAAAAGCGTGAACCGCTTCCACGCCGACTCATACCCCATATACAACTCCTTAAGCTGCCGCGCCGACTCATCAGGCTTTGCCGCCATCTTCCACCGCGCCTCGACAATGCGCGCCTTCTCCGGCGGCATTGGCGTCTCCGCCAAACGGGCCAGCGTATCGCGCACAGGAAACGTCTTGCCATCCTGTGAAATAAACCGCTGCGGCACCTCCAGCCGCGGTCTGCGCCAGTTACTCGGCGCCACGCCTCCCACCCTTTCAAGATCAGCCTTCGCGCCATCGTAGAAAAACTTCAGCGCCTCCGCACCGCTGATCGCCCGTTCATTACGCAGCGCCGCCTCTGTTGCAGCCTCCGCTAAATCGCCCTTAAACTTATCTGCTCCCAGCGCGCTGTTAATCTCATCCACCGTCGCGTTTCGCGTCGTCAGGGCGGCGGGGTCAAGCCCCCTCCCATCCGCGAAACGCCTCACAGAACCGACAGATTCCTCTCCGGTCGCGGGATCTATAATCCATCGATAATCACGCGGCAAAGCCTGCGGAGTTTTTTTATTCGGCAGATTTCCGTTGCGAAAACCAGAAAACACCCCCGGCCTCGCCTCCTTCGCCGCCTCCTCCGTAAGCGTATGCGGCACATAGGCATACCCGGCCTCGTCAATCTGCTCAAGCGGAATACCGAGCCCCTTCATAAGCTCTCTCTGCTCATTTGTCAGCCGCGTCACGCGCTGAGACATCGCGAGCTTGACAGTTTCAACAGACGGCGGCGGTGAGGATGAGTACATCCTGCCGTTTACATTGCCATTGACAGCCTCGCCCGAAAGCTTTACTATATTATTGCCATCGCCAGCGGAGCCCAGCCCCGGGTGTGGATGCTGGGACGAGGCTGTGGGCGCAGGGCGCTTGGACGGTCCACCAGCCTTTACTCCTTCGCTGATATACTCCAGAGTAGAATCTCCGAACTTATTACCTATCGCATTTTTTATCTCATTGCCCTTGCCCTTAACCGGAAATTGTGTCACCTCTCGCACCCTTCCGTCTCTTTCCATCTCAGTAACAACAACATGGAGCGTATCTTTTTTCCCTGTCTGATAAACAGTTCCCCAATACCTATTACCGTTCTTCTGCTGGAATATAAAATCCGGGTTTGACAGGGACTCTTCAACAAGACTCAACCCCGCGAGCCGCCCGCTCGAAGGCTTTTTTACAACCCCATCCTGCGCGCCCCCGCAAATTTGGTGAAGCACATATCCTTCGAATGTCGCGTCCTTGCCGCCTGGAGCAAAATACGGCTTTACACCGTTAATTTCCGGGAAATCCTTTTTCATGAGTTCCGACACGGCCCGCTGTCCCTCGCGGACAATATCATCTTCCTTGCCCCTTAGCGACGTTGCTCTTCGATAATTTTTCAACTGCTCGGCGCTGGGCTTATGTGTTCCAAACCGCCTGTTCAGCAAATTATCCATCCACACGCCGCCCTCTGACTCATGCCACGCCGCCGAACTCTTTCCGCCGAAAGCCTCAGGCCCCAGCTCATCGACCGCCCTGCGTGTCGCCATCCCTGTATCCATAATCTCGTTGGTGCGCCTGCGGTGCTGATAATCGAGATTCTTGACCCCCTCATCCCACAAATCATCGCCCGAGCGGTTAATAAACTTGTTGATAATCGGGACCTTAGGCATCCCCCTGCGCGCGGCGTCCACCCCTTTCGCTACGGGGACATTCACAGCCTTCGGGGCCGAAAACCCGGCAAACTTCGCCGCCGTCCACTGCCCCGCCTTCGCCTGCTCCGGCAGAGTTTTAGCCAGCGGCACATCCGCCTTCATCGCCAAATCGATCAACCTCTGCGATACACCCTTCGCACGCAGAGCCGCCACAGTCTCAGGGGACTTCGCGATCAGCCCGCGCATCACATCCTCTCCATGTACACGGCTAATCGCGGCAAGGGCCTTCCCAGCCTTGCCCATCTTCGTGAGCGCGCCGAAAGTCAAATACGTCAAAGGATCTCCAAGAACATCCAACCCAAACCCCGCCGCGTGCTTTAAATTCACCTTGCCGTCATCGTCGGGGTCTATCCACCTCGGCGCCGGCACATTCATATCCGGCAGCACCTCAGAAAAAGAGGGATGTACATTACCCTTAACCGCCTCCCACACATCCGAAGCTGGACGGTCTCCCTGCAT
>CAKSWL010000140.1 GCA_934511335.1 uncultured Cloacibacillus sp.
TTGAAAGCCGCCCCCACCACATATCGTCTTTAGTGTCCCATTCGCCGCCGATCCAAATATCGCGTACCGACCGCCAGCGCAGACCGAAACGTCCGTTGATATTCCAATCCTGCAGTCCCAGTATCCCCTCGGCATAAGCCTCCATATCGACCTTGGGAAAAAGCTCTACCGTGCGGCCTATATGCACGCCGAGCTCCGTTGATTTGTCGGAGGTCCCCGCATAAATCGCCGCCCAGGCGCCGATAGTGTAGTATCGGCTCTCCACTCTGACATTCAGCTGCGATACCTGCGAAGGCTGAAATTCAGCCTGGGCTTTTGAGGCGGAACGCTCCGTTATGCGCCGCTCGTTTATATAATCCTCGGCCCAGAGCTCCATGTCCGCGGAGTGTCTGGACGCCCATACGACCGGAATTCCGATAAAGGGGGCGAATTGTCCCATCAGTCCTTCGCGCAGCTCCCCGTGAAGAAGCGTCGGCAGTGAGTTAGAGACCAGCTTCGGATCAACGGCCAGTATCATCGGCATCTGCGGGGCAAAGGCGATCGTCAGCATCCGCAGGTCGTCTTTCGCCGCCAGAAGCAGGGAAGGAGCCCAGCCGGGAAGCTTTTCGCCGGCGAGCTTCTCGATCTCCTCCTGGAGCGCCTTGTCAGACCAGCTCAGCGATTCAAGCGGGACCCCCTGAAGCAGTGCCAGCGCCTCTTCGCGCAGATGCTGAACGTCGTTGTTGAACCATTCGAGCGGCGGGAGCTGCAGCTGCGGCGTTCTCACCTCGACGCCCCAGGGAGTCACCTCTCCCTCTGGAGCAAATTTGACGGCAATATTACCATCTTTGCTTGCAAACGTTTCGATTTTATATCCGGAAAAGAGTCTCGAAGCGACCGCTTTCAGTATCTCCGCCTGGTAGTCTAGACTTTGGCCGGCGGGCACGCTTTTATGGACCGCCCTGAGGCTCTGTTCGGCAAGAGCGCTCTGCCAGGCCGGCAGCCCCTCTACGGTCAACGCCGCCGCCTCCGCTCTATTTGAAGACACAATAATAGTCGCGGCAATTAAAATTGCCGCAACTATTTTCATGCATTCATTTATCGTCTGCCTAGAAGAGTTCTCCGAAGCCAAAATGGAACCTGCCTTCGTCTCCCTCTGCGTAGTCAAGACGCAGATTCCCGATAGGAGTGTTCAGACGGATACCAATTCCGGGAGACGAACCCCAGTCGTCGTCGCCATATATTACCTCGCTTCCATTCCTTGAACGGCCGGAATTCCAAGCCCGTCCTACGTCGTAGAAGAGGACGAAGCTCAGCATCTTCTGCATCGGAATCCGCAGTTCAAAGTTGCCGAGGACCATGTTGCGCCCGCGGTAATAGTCGTCATCGTAGCCGCGCAGCGTCGTGTCGCCGCCGACGGTGTACATTTCGTCGTATGGTACGTCGCCGGTAGAGGTACCCGCAAGCAAACGTGCCGCAAAGATGACGGGCTTGTCCTCATAGCCGTTAAGGAAGGTCGTCTCAAATAGATTCTTCAGGAAGTTGCCGACGGGGAAGTAGAATCGACTCTCAAGCCAGTATTTCATGTAATTGTAATCCACATCCTCGACGGTGGCCTTGCCAAACTGGAAGCTGATGCTCTCCACATCGCCTCTCGTATAAGGTGCGTATTCGTCGATATTAAACCTGCGGAATGAAAGAGTGGCTGAATAGTAGGTACCTTCGCCAAGTTCCTCTTCCTTTATCCGTCTCAGCTCCTCGGCCCGCTTGGCAGTGTCAGGATAATCTTCTCTGAAGCCGTCGCGTTCCCTAATATTGTCGTTTTTAGTGTTATGCCAGTCGAGCAGCATATACCAGTTATACTTCGACTCGTCGCGGAATTTTTTGCCAAAGCCGATAAAGGCGCCGTGCTTGTCTCTATCGTACTCAAGGTATTGTTTGTCGTTTTCGTAATAGTAGACGTCGTCCCAAGTCCGTTTGTAACCGCCGATCTTCCAAGCCATAACCTTGCCGCTCATATATGGCTGTTCAAGCGAGAGCCAGAATTCTTCCCTGTTTCCGAGTTCAAAACCGACGCTGAGCTTGAGGCCGGCGCCGCCGATGTTGAAGTTCTCGTAGCTCATACCGCCGCCGAAACCGCTCTGCGTTCCATAGGCGATGTTGAAGCCGAGCCTGCCGGTGCGAGCCTCTTCTACGGTCAGCACGATGATCACATCGTCGGGATTTTCTCCGGGCTCAAAGTTCACGTTGACGTCGTTGAAATATCCCAGCCCCTGAAGGCGGTTCAGCGTCAGGCGGAGCTTATTCGCGTTAAATAGCTCGTCGACCTTTATCTTCAGGTATCGCTCGATGATCTTCTTTTTTGTTATTTTGTTTCCCTGAATGACGATCTCGGATATCTTTGGCTCGATGATCTCCACAGTGATGACGTCTCCGTCGATCTTCACGTCTTTCACGTTGGCCATGACGTAGCCGTCTTCCTGATATTTTTCTTTTATTCTCTGAAGGTCGTTGCGAAAGAAAGTTCTGTTGAAAATCATACCCGGCTGCGTAAAGATCGCGCTTTTGAGCTTGTCCTCCGAATAGACGGTGCTGCCTGTAAATTTGATCTCGCCGACTTTGGGATTTTCCTGTACGAGGAAGGTAACCTTTACGCCGTCGGCTTCGTCGGTGACTTTATAATCGGTCGCGCTAAAGAAACCAAGCTCAAAAATCGCCTCGGCATCCCTGCGCAGCTTCTCTTCATCCACATGCTGTCCAACTTTTGAGGTCACCACGCTCATTATGTGCTCACGGCTGACCTCGCCGTTGCCCTGCAGGTCCATGCTTACAATAACCGGACCAGTAAGATCCGCCTCTGCCGGAGCGGGAGCCTGCGGCTCATCCGAATAGACGGCTTCCGGCGATGCGGAAGGGGCGCTTTCTGTCGTACTATCCAGCGAATTTCCCTCGGCAGATAATGCGGAGGCTGCCGCGAAGGCAATAAAAACCAATGCTAGAGCAAGATACTTCGCTCGTTTTAACACACACACCACTCCTCAAATACAAGGGCTAAAAAATTAGTTGACGATTTTGATTGCAGGTTCACTGCCTCTCAGACTCTTCTCGCCTACCTGTATAAGCGTGAGGAGATCTTCGGCTTTTATCTTATTTTCTCCCCTCCGTTTGACAGTGGGGCGTTCTGCGGGAATTTGCGCCGCCGGTTTTTCCACAGCCTTGGCGGTAAAATTTTTCTTCAGTCCGGGGGACTTCATCTCCGCGGCCCTGACGGCGATATTGCTTTCATTGAGGTTTTTCCGCAGAAGCCGCAGGAGCTCCTTTTCCTCCGCCGTAACAAGGGTGAATTCCTCAAAGTTGCCCTCAGCACCCGTCGAAAGCGCCGCGACCCGCTGGGGGCTGCCGCTCTCCACCGCGATGGGGAATGTCGAAAGGCATATAATGATGATCGCAATGCCCAAAGATTTTACACTGAAGGAGGCACGGCTTCTAAACCTCAAATAGGCCGGCTGCGGCGCAAATTCATTTTCTGCCTGGTCCCACAGCTCTTCCCGTACCTGTTTTAATTCCGCGGAGAGGCAGTCGGCCTCTGCTGCCGCCGATTTCCATTTATGATTCTCGCAGGCCGCCGTCAGCCGGTCGAGCCACCTTTGCAATCTAGCCATTTTTCGCTTCATCGGTCTTCATCCTCATAAATTCAAGATAATAGAATTATCCCGATTTATACGCCAGATGTGGCCTCAGATTCTTTTATTCCGAGCCACGATTTTAACTTCGCAAGCGCCTTTCTTCTTATACGGTATACATGGCTGATGTCGATATTCTTCTCATCTGCCACATCCCGGGCGACGCGTCCCTCCATAACTAGGGCGTTGATTATTTCTGATTCTCTCTCGGAAAGCTGCGAAAGCGCGTTTTCCAGATCTATCGACCATTCGCTGCGGCTCGATTCATTATATAAGAGCGAGCTGTCGCCGCTTTCTTCAAGAAGCAGCGCCTCGTCCATGGAAATCGGCGCTCTCGCCTCCACGCGCTGAAGGAAATTGATCATCCGGCCGCGGATCTTATAATAGGCAAAAGTGGAAAAACGGATGTTCCGTCCGGCGTCAAAAGCGTCGACGGCGTTTATCAGCGCGATCATCCCCTCCTGAATGAGGTCTTGATACGTGCTGTAGGGGACTTTTAATTTCTTTGCGAGCCAATAGACCATGGGACGATTGGCAAGGATCAATTCTTCCCTCGCCTCTTCGTTTCCGGCCGCGCATTCCCTCCACAACTGGGAGTCGTCCTGACGCTGATCGATACCGCATCCCGCATTTCTGCTCATCTCATCACACCCTTTTCTCAGAGACAAGGTAATTAACTCCACACATTTTACCACATTATATGTAAATTGACTCTATAATATCGGCATTGAAATTATCTCGTCCTCGGCGACCTGCAGGTGCAGCGTATCGTTCAGGCGGGCGAGGACAAACCTGTCTCCCGCCTCGACGCTGAAAACCGAGATGGAGCAGTTGTCTATGCGCACCTTCCAAAATATATTCGAGCGCGGCAGCTCTAGCATCGGCAGAAAAAGCGCGCGCAGCATCGCGCCGTGCCCGACGACGACGATGTTCTCTTCTGGCCGTTCAAGAAGTATCCTCGTAAACCGCGCGGAACGTTCATATAGAGCCGCCATTTTTTCGCCGCCGGGGGCGTCGACATGGAGCTGATTGCGCCGCCACTTGTAAAAAAGCTCTTCGCCGAAGCGGGCCTTTATTTCCTTCACCGTGAGCCCCTCCCACTCGCCGAAGTTCACCTCTTCCAGAAGCTTTTCTTTCTCGACGACGAGTCCGTGGTGGTGGGCTGCGATATTGTCCGCCGTCTCGCAGGCGCGGGACAGCGGGCTGCTGATTATCGCTTCGACCTTTTTGCGGGCGAAGCGCAGTCCCGCCCTGCGAGCCTGTTCGCGCCCCTCCGCACAAAGAGGGATATCGGTCACGCCCTGATAGCGGAGTTGATTGTTCCACTCCGTCTTTCCGTGGCGCACAAAGAAGATTTTTTTGCCCTCTATCGGAGCGCTGAGCCCAGGGGCCTCGTCTATATTATTTATTTCCCGCAAAATTTTTACCCTCTCTCTTTGCGACAGGCGGTATAAAATCCGTGCGGCGCCTGTCTTTTCGCAATAAAACGCCTCTCGCAGGCCGGTGCGGAGGCAACTAAAATATCTTACCATAGGAAAGCGGCAGCAGTCAGCCCGGCATTATACGAAAAAATTTTAGATACTATCGACAATAGATTAAACTAAAATCTTCGCGGGAAAACTTGGAGGCTTTTTGGGCTGCTATGTAACAGAGGTTTGACAAGCCTACACCAGCGCGTAACCAGCGGTGCTCCGTGCCTTGGCAAGATCGGCCTCGGTCTTTATACTGGCAGGCAATCTCCCGATGAGTTGACCCCCGGGCATGTCTAGCCCGGCTTGCGATGCTCTTTGGGAGGATTTTTTTGCATTGACGTCTGTCCCCATTTTGGATAGCATATCAAGCAACCTCTCGTTGTTGTATCCACGTCCGGGCAATACTAGCCCGGTTTCGTCGCCCCAGCGAGAGGACTTTTTTACGTTTATATACTTCAGCAGCCCGGGTTTCTCGGCCTGTTTAAGGAACCATTCGTTATACGGCTTGCCGGCGATGGCGCTCATACGTCCGTAAATGCTCGCTATGTCATTGCATATAAATTGTTCTCTATTTGTATCCTTATGCACTGTGTTAAGCGCTATAGGCACATTGATAGTAGCTCCTCGCGAGCCCTTCATCTCAAGCATGACTACAAATCCATCGGCTATTTGTCCCTGTTTCCCCTCTGAATTCAGAACCATAATCGGGTCAGCCAGCGCCGCAGGAGAAGTCGGGGGTGCGGACAAAAACCTGGACAACAAAGAGGCTCCGAAAGGAGTATAGGACGTATTCAGCAAATCAACGAAAGCGAGCATTGGAACTATATGAGCAGTGCCATTCAGTCACCAAAGCAATTGTGACATTGGGATATCCAAAATCACGCCAGGCGATGTACAAATGGCTCAAACAGCGTAATGAAGAAGCGAAAGCAAAAGCGCCAAGACGACGAATAAACAATTCTCCCGACTTACGCGTTCTATGTCG
>CAKSWL010000141.1 GCA_934511335.1 uncultured Cloacibacillus sp.
CGCATTGCCGGCGCGCATCCTTTGAAGCGCCGTCTCGGCGAAAGGCCGCGCCATTTAATGCGTGAGCAGGCGGGACACGCCTGATAGACCTTAAGCGATCCATACAAAACGCAAAAGCGGCCTTTTGGTTTTCTGCTTATAAACGCCGGTTTACCGGTGTTTGACCTCTCATAACCGAGTGTATATAATACCGTGATGTACAAATGAAAATTCTTCATCCAAGAAGGAGAGATATAGATGCCGTATGATTTTTCCGCCATTGAGCCAAAATGGCAGAAAGAATGGGCCGACGCGAAGATATTTGAAGTAGAAGCCGACCCCAGCAAAGAGAAGTTCTATTGCCTTGAAATGTTCCCCTACCCGAGCGGCGCGCTCCATATGGGACACCTGCGCAACTATTCGATCGGCGACCTGCTTGCCAGGTTCCTGCGTATGCAGGGACTCAACGTCCTTTATCCGATGGGGTTCGACGCCTTCGGCATGCCGGCGGAGAACGCGGCGATCAAAAATAAAACGGCTCCCTCCGACTGGACGTGGAGCAATATCGAGCACATGACGCAGCAGCTCAAGCACGCGGGGTACAGCTACGACTGGCGCCGCCGCGTGGAGACCTGCAACGTCGATTATTACCGGTGGAATCAGTGGCTCTTCCTACAATTTTATAAGAAGGGGCTCGTCTACCGCAAGCACGCGCCCGTCAACTGGTGCGATAAGTGCCAGACGGTGCTCGCTAACGAGCAGGTCGTCGACGACGGCGTCTGCTGGCGCTGCGGCACGCCGGTCACGAAGCGCGACCTCGACCAGTGGTTCATCCGCATCACCGATTACGCTCAGGAGCTGGTGGACTGCCTCGACGAGCTCAAGGGCTGGCCGGAGCGCGTCGTTACGATGCAGCGCAACTGGATAGGCCGTTCGGAGGGCGTCCATTTTGAGATGGACATCGCCGGCACGGACCTCAAACTGGAGGCCTTCACGACACGTATCGATACGATTTTCGGCGTCACCTTCGTCGCGATGGCCGCAGAGCACCCCTATGTAGAAAAATTCGCTGAGATGACAGGCGGCGAAAGGGCCGCCGAAAAGCGCGCCTTCGCCAAGAAGGTGGCTTCGCGCAGCACGATCGAGCGCACCGCCGTCGGCACAGATAAAGAGGGCTTGAATACCGGTTTCTTCGCGGTCAATCCCGTCACGGGGGAGAAGTCGCCTATTTGGATCGCCGACTATATCCTCACCGATTACGGCACGGGCGCGATCATGGGCGTTCCCGCGCACGACCAGCGCGACTTTGATTTCGCGCGTAAATATAATATCCCCGTCGTCCCCGTCGTTCGTCCCGTCGACGGCCCCGCGCCCGACGGTGCTACGATGCCGTCGGCGGTGCCCGCCGACGGCGTCTCCTGCAATTCGGGTTTCCTTGACGGCCTGCCCACGGAAGAGGCGATCGATAAGGCCGCCGAGTGGTTCGTGGAGCACGGCAAGGGCAAGAAAGAGGTGCAGTTCCGCCTCCGCGACTGGCTGATATCGCGCCAGCGCTATTGGGGGACGCCGATCCCGATGGTCTACTGCGACCGCTGCGGCGCCGTTCCCGTACCCGAGGAGCAGCTTCCTGTGAAGCTGCCGCTGGATATCGAGATGCCGGTAAACGGCGGCAATCCGCTGGCGCTGCGCCCGGACTGGTATAATACGACCTGCCCCGTCTGCGGCGGTCCCGCGCGCCGCGAGACGGACACGATAGATACCTTCTTCTGCTCCTCCTGGTATTTTGACCGTTATACTTCGCCGTGGAGCACAGACATGCCCTTCGACAAGGCGGCTGCGGCCTACTGGATGACGGTCGACCAGTATATCGGAGGCATCGAGCACGCCTGCCTCCACCTGATTTACGCGCGCTTCTTTACGAAGGTGCTCTCCGACCTCGGACTGCTGCCCGCCGATATGCGCGAGCCCTTTAAGAGGCTGCTGACGCAGGGGATGGTCATCAAGGACGGCGCGAAGATGTCAAAGTCGCTCGGCAACGTCGTCGACCCTGACGAGATAATCAAAAAATATGGCGCCGACACCGCGCGACTCTTCATCCTCTTCGCCGCCCCGCCGGAAAAGGATCTTGACTGGTCCGAGCGCGGCGTGGAGGGGGCGAACCGTTTCCTGGGTCGCGTCTGGCGCCTCGTGGAGCAGAACCTGGAAGAGCTCAAGCGGGCCGCCGCGGAGCGCGTGGCGATGGATTTTCTCACGGGGCCGGCTGAGCGCGATATGAAGCGCATCATCCACAGTACGCTTGACCGCGTTACGAAGGATATCCGCGACGAGCGCCAGTTCAATACCGCGGTCGCCCGCCTGATGGAGCTGACGAACGCCCTCATATCCTTTGCGCCCGCGGACGCGAAGGGTTGGAGCATCAAGCGCGAAGGCGTCGAGACGCTGCTCTGCTGCCTCTCGCCTTTTGCGCCTCATATCACCGAGGAGCTTTGGCATCAGCTTGGCAACGATGACTTCCTCTCCGTCCATCGGTGGTTTGAGGTGGATAAGGGCGCGCTCGTCGCGGACAGCGCCGCCGTCGTACTTCAGATAAACGGCAAAGTGCGCGAACAGTTCACCGTGCCTGCCGGTCTCTCGAAGGAGGAGCTGCTCGCCGAGGTGATGTCGCGCGAGGAGACGAAGAAACGTCTGGAGGGCAAGGAGATCGTCAAGACGATCGCGGTGCCGGGAAAACTTGTAAATATAGTGGTGAAGGGCTGATGCCGGCCCTCCTCCTGATCGCCGCCTCGGGGACCGCTCAAAGGCGCCTTCTCGAGGAGACCGCCTCCGGACTTGAAAAAAAGGGATATGTGGCCGCCGGAAAACAGGAGGGAGGGGAGTGGCACTCCCTTCTCTCCGACAACATGACCGGCGGCCTTTTTGACGAAAGCCGCTTTGTGATCGTGGAATCCGCGCCGCTCCTCGGCGCGTTCCCGGAAAAGCTCTCTTCGATGATCGATCCCGCTTCTTCTGTGGTGCTGGTGCTCGTCTATGAGAGCGAGGTGAAACTGCAGCCCGCAAAGTTCATACCGAAAGACGTGCTCTCTAAATGCAAGCTGCTTAAAGCGGCGGAGTTCCCGCGCTGGCCGCGTGAACGGCAGCGGTGGGCGGCGGCCCTCGCGAGGGAGCTCGGTGTGGATCTTGCGCCGTCGGGCGCGGCGATGATCGTCGAGCTGCTTGACGACCCGGAGGAGATCAGGGCCCAGCTTAAGAGCCTTGGTTTTCTAAAAAAGAATTCTCCCGTTACGGCGGATGATGTGGAGCGCCTATGCCTCGACGACGGCAGCCGGAACCTCCTGCGCCTGCTCGACGGGCTCTGTACCGGGGATTGCGCGGGGGTGCTGAAGAGCCTGCGCGCGATGGCCCGCGCCGGGGAGCTGATACCGACGCTTGCGCCGATACATAACCGGATGCGGCTCGCCTGGTACGCGGGGCTTGGCCGGGAGGGCGTGGCCTTTGCGCAGGCGCTCGGCGCGAAAGATTACGCTTGGCGCATGGCGAAGCAGGCCGACCAGAAATATGGACACGCAGCAGTCACGGATTTCATGGCTGCCCTGATCAGGATGAATATTGAGGAAAGAAGCGGTCTTGGCTCAGGCTGGCAGGGATTGGAGACGGCGGTCATCACTCTCATGAGCTCGCAGCCCGCTGTCCGGTAAACGGACAAAACCATCAGCCAAAAACAGCGGAGCTCCAAATGGGCTCCGCTGTTGTTTTTCTAATAAAGTGCGCCAGCAGCCTAGGCTGAGAGGGCCTTGACTTTTGCAGCCATGCTTGCCTTGCGGCGGGCCGCTGTATTACGGTGGACGACGCCCTTAACTACCGCCTTATCCAGTACGCCCTGAGCCTCGTTCAGCTTCTTTGTCGCAAGATCAAGATCCTTGCTCTCTACCGCCTCGAGGAGTTTCTTTACCGCGTTCTTGCAGCGTGTTTTCCAGAAACGGTTGTAAATGCGGTTTCTCTCAGTGACCAGGACTCGTTTTTTTGCTGATTTCTTATTTGGCAATGCCGTCACCTCCTTCATAAAGACAGCGAACATCTTAGCACAAAAGGGGGGCGTTGCGCAATAGTTCAAAAAATTTTTACCCAAAAGATTATTATTTTCTTGCGGCGAGAGCAACTCTATGTTATATTTATCAGGTTGTTTATGGGCCAATGATTCTGCAAAGAATTTTTGATAGTTTGATAACGATGAAAAACGCAGGAGGTGTAGTCTGTGAAACGAACATTTCAGCCGCACAACATAAGGCGCAAGCGCTCGATGGGCTTCCTTGAACGTTCCGCATCCCCCAGCGGACGCCGAATTCTTAGAAATCGTCGCCGTAAAGGCAGAGCGCGTCTCGCCGTCTAACAGCTGTGGATTTTTGCTTTTCACCAGCTAAGAGACTAAAGAGCGGGTGGCAGTTTGATCTTGTATTCCGCACCGGACGTCGTGAAACTGGCGCACTGGTGCGGTTGTTGTTTCTGACAAAGCTCGAGGGCCCCGCTCTTGTGGGCGTGACGGTAGGCAAGAAGATCGCCTGCGCTGCGGAGCGCACGCGGGGACGCCGCGTGATGCGCGAGGCGCTCAGGAGGCTTCTTCCCTGGCTCAGGGAGGGGACGTGGCTCGTCGCTTCCCTGCGTGAAAACGCCCTTAAGGCCGGCGCCGACGAAGTCTACGCGGATATGGCGCTTTCCCTGAAACGCCGCGGGCTGTTGGTCCCGGAATGGCCTGGCGCGGATTGGAACGTAGACTCACGGCGCACCGCAAGATGCGCTTAGTTTCTTATTGTATGATATTCTGCATCAAGGCCTATCAGGCGCTGCTTTCGCCGCATCTTGGCTGGGGAAAGTGCAGATTTTACCCCACCTGTTCAGAGTACGCGGCGGAGGCGTTGTTGCGCTACGGCCCTTTGACCGGGCTGCGGCTTGCGGCGCGCCGAATCGTAAAATGCGGCCCGTGGCACGAGGGAGGCTTCGACCCCGTGCCGGAGCCGGAAGAGATTGCGGCAAGGAAATAGATCGGAAGGCTCTGCGAAAATGCGGAGCAAACTTCGAAAGGTTAGGTGAAAGTTTTGGGCGCGATATGGGATGGAGCCAGCGAGCTCCTTCTGAGGATACTTGAGTTCTTTTACGGGATCACCCATTCTTACGGACTGGCGATAATACTGCTCACGATAGCGGTGAGGATTGCGCTTTATCCGCTCAACCAGAAACAGATGCTCTCCATGCAGCATATGCAGAAGATACAGCCGATGCTGAAAGTGATCCAGGAGAAATACGCTAACGATAAGGAAAAGATGAACCAGGAGACGATGCGTCTCTACAAGGAATATAAAGTCAACCCGGCGGCGGGGTGCCTGCCCCTGCTCGTGCAGCTGCCGATACTTATTCTCCTTTTCAACATCCTGCGCACATATGATTTTGCGGACACCTCCTTCTTAGGCATCCTTCTCGGCTCCTCGGCGACGGCCGGGCTTGCCAAGGCCCTGGGCGTCGCGGCCGCTGCCAATGGAGAGTACAGCATTATGGCCGTCCTCTCTGCGGTCGTCACGAACCCGGCCGGCCTTTCCCAGGTAAATTTATATCTCGGCAACCTGCTCCTGCTGATCGCCATCTCCGTGCTCACCTGGGCCCAGCAGAAGCTCTCCGGCGGCAACAACCCACAGATGGCGATGATGAATACGATAATGCCCTTCTTTATGGCGTTCATCTGCCTTTCGATGCCGGGCGGCGTGATGCTCTATTGGGGCCTCTCTTCGCTGATGGGCGTTGCGCAGCAGTATTTTGTTATGAAGAAGACCACAGAGCAGCTTGCGGTGAAGCCGAAGCTTCACAGAAATAAGCCGGTGAATGCGGCTGACGACTATGATGATGACGAGGATTAAATCATGAAAGATACCGATTTGACACCGATGCCCGAGATAGAAACCGTAGTGGTGGAGTGCTCGTCGATAGACGAGGCGAAGGCGAAGGGCGCCCAAATGTGGGGCATCCAGCCGGCAGACGTTGACGCCACGGTGATATCCGAAGATAAGAAGCTTTTCGGCCTGCTGGGGTCGACGTATAAGATAGAAATACGCCCCTTCGC
>CAKSWL010000142.1 GCA_934511335.1 uncultured Cloacibacillus sp.
GTCTTCGCGTCCGGGAAAGGCCTCGCGCCTGATTCCAAGATAATAAACGAGCTTTTGTAATTCACAGCGGCCGTTCGCGTGGCAGTAAAGACACTCAAAGGGGTGGCGCTGCAGCATCAGCTCCACGACGGCGCGCCGCGTCTCACGCAGGCGGGGGCTCTCGGTGACGATCTCCATCTCCTCCGAGAGCGGCGTCGTACAGGAGGGGATCAGCCTGGCAAAACCCTTGACCTCCACAAGGCAAAGGCGGCAGCCGCCGAATGGCTCAAGCGCCGGATGGTAGCAGAGCGTCGGGATGTATATATCAGCGTGTCTTGCCGCCTCAAGAATCGTCATTCCCCGCTCAAAAAAGACCCTGCGGCCGTTTATCACCGCTTCCGGCATTAGCTCTTTCCCTCCCTGACGCGCGCTACGCGCTCGGCTGCCGGCGCCTTACGGCGCCGCTTTCTATTTAAAAAAGGCATTTCGTCATACCTCCGCGTAAATATTCATCCTTACATTATACGTTTATGTCGAGCTTTAAGAAAGAGAAAGCGCCCGCTTCTCGCAGACAGAAGCCTCAAGCCTTTTTGATGGGAACATTGAACCGCCGCCGATGCCAGGCGGCGTCATGCCTTTGCCCGTCATTCGCAAAAGCCCCCAGCGCGGGCGGAATTCTTTTTAATAAAGAGCTGCTGGCGATGTTGAATGAAGAGCGAATTTTTTTAAACGGCAAAGGAAACGAGGATATTTAAGGAAAGGCTGACCAATTGAAAATCAGCCGGAATAATAACCAACGTAAGTCACGCTGATTACGGCCAGAGAGCCAAAATCTATGATTTCGTGCGGATCGGCTGTGGTTTGTCTATCGGATGCGCAGGCGCTGAACGGGCAGCTTTAAAGCGTCGCGCAAGGCCTAGCCTATGTCGATACGCCCTGTGCGACGGGCGGGGCATGGCCGTGACGCGAATGGCGCATGTGATCAGCGGCTTCCTTAAAACGATCTCAAGAGGGGCTTTTGCCGCGGGTGCCGTGAATAAAAATGAGAAAAAAAGACACAAATATGATTTTAATTGTCTGAAAAAAAGGATTCTCTGTTGCGGTTACTGTCAATGAGGGGCTATAATAGCTACGCTTTGTGTCCTTTTTCGCAAGTGCTGTCTCGCACAGCGCTTCGCCGATATAGAGTGTCTCATTTAGAGCGTTTTTGAGGCGTGCGAATTGTTTTGTAACTTTTCTATAGGGGTTACATTTTCATCTTTTCAGGCGGGAGGGCCTGAAAAGAAGACATCTTAAGGAGGGTGCGTTTTATGGTGGAGAAAGCGTCGGAAAAGCAGTGGGAGCAGCTGGCGGAGCTCCTAGGCAGATACCGCGGCACTAAGGGGAGCGTCATTCCCGTGCTTCAGCAGGCACAGGACATCTTCGGCTACCTGCCGAAAGAGGTCCTGATCGAAATCAGCAACCAGCTCGGAATCCCTATCAGCCAGATATTTGGAGTGGCGACCTTTTACGCTCAGTTCCATCTTGAGCCGCGCGGAAAGAATATCATCAGGTCCTGCCAGGGAACGGCATGCCACGTCCGGGGAGCGAAGGGCGTTCTTAACGCCATCCGGGAAAAGCTCGGCCTCAAAGAGGGACAGGCGACGACGCCGGATCTCAAGTTCACGCTTGAGACGGTGGCCTGTATCGGCGCATGCGGCCTTGCCCCCGTCTTCATGGTAAATGACGACACGCACGGCAGACTTACGCCCGAATCGGTCGGACCGATTTTGGATAAGTACGCGTAGGGAAAGGGAGGAACATAAAATGGCAATCAAGAGTCTTGAAGATCTTCGTAAAATAAAGGCAGAGGCAAAGAAGCAGACAGAGACGAGAAAGCTCAATGAGAAGCAGGTCATCATCGGCATGGGCACCTGCGGCATCGCCGCCGGAGCGCGCGCGGTGATGACGGCGGTCCTCGAGGAGCTCGCGAAGCGCAACATTCACGATGTGGCGGTCCTCCAGACCGGCTGCATCGGCATGTGCCAGAAGGAGCCCCTTCTCGACATAGTACGCCCCGGCGAAGACAGAGTCACCTACGGCCCCGTCAGCCCGACGGATGTCCCGCGGATCATCGCGGACCATCTCATCAACGGCGTAGTGGTTGAGGATCTTGTGGTAGCGAAGATCCCCAGCAAAGAAGCATAGGTCGAAGGGAGGAATTTTAGATGGCTCTCGTAAGAGCTCACGTACTGGTCTGCACCGGAACGGGCTGCGTCTCCTCCGGTTCAAAAAAAGTTATTGCGAAGCTTGAAGAAGAACTCAAGGCTAACGGCCTTGATAAAGAAGTAAAGATAATAGAGACCGGCTGTCAGGGATTCTGCGAGCAGGGTCCCCTCGTCATCATATACCCGGAGGGTACCTTCTACACCCATGTGCAGGAGGCCGACGTTCCTGAAATAGTCAACGAACACCTCATCAAGGGACGCATCGTGAACCGCCTGCTCTTCAAAGAACCCCTCACGGCGCAGAGCGTTCCCGACTATGCCGATATCGACTTCTATAAAAAGCAGCACCGCCTCGTCCTCAAGAACTGCGGACACATCAACCCCGATTCGCTTGAGGAATACATCGGAGCCGACGGCTACGAAGGACTTGCGAAGGTCCTCCTCGAGATGACGCCGGAGCAGGTCGTCGAAGAAATGAAGAAGACCGGGCTCCGCGGCCGCGGCGGCGGCGGGTTCCCGACGGGCATGAAGTGGGGCTTCTGCCAGAAGTCGCCGGGCCCGAAAAAGTACATCATCTGCAACGCCGACGAGGGCGACCCCGGCGCATTCATGGACCGCTCGCTGCTTGAGGGCGACCCGCACGCGATACTCGAGGGTATGATCATCGGCGCCTACGCAATCGGAGCCGACGAAGGCTATATCTATTGCCGCGCCGAATACCCGCTCGCCATCAAGCGGCTGAAGCAGGCCATCGCACAGGCTGAAGAGGCTGGACTTCTCGGCAAGAACATCCTCGGCACGGACTTCAGCTGCACCATCCACATCAAAGAGGGCGCCGGAGCCTTCGTCTGCGGCGAAGAGACCGCCCTTATGGCCTCCATCGAGGGCAAGCGCGGCATGCCGCGCCCGCGCCCGCCGTTCCCCGCGGTGAAGGGGCTCTGGGACAAACCTTCTAACATAAACAACGTTGAGACATTCGCCAACGTCCCCTACATCTTCCGCGTAGGCGCGGAGGAATACGCGAAACTCGGCACGGAAAAATCAAAGGGCACGAAGGTCTTCGCCCTTACCGGCAAGATCAACAACACCGGGCTTGCCGAAGTCCCGATGGGCATCACGATGCGCGAGATCATCTTCGACATCGGCGGCGGCATCCTCGGCGGCAAGAAATTCAAAGCCGTGCAGATAGGCGGCCCCTCCGGCGGATGTATCCCCGAGAAGCTTCTTGACACCCCGATCGACTATGACTCGCTCATCGCCGCCGGCGCGATGATGGGCTCGGGCGGGCTCGTCGTCATGGACGAAGAGACCTGCATGGTCGACGTCGCGAAGTTCTTCCTCAACTTCACCCAGTCGGAGTCCTGCGGCAAGTGTACGCCCTGCCGCGAGGGGACGAAGCGCATGCTTGAAATGCTCGAGAAGATTACCGACGGCAAGGGCGAAG
Source organism: uncultured Cloacibacillus sp. (assembly GCA_934511335.1). Lineage (GTDB taxonomy): Bacteria > Synergistota > Synergistia > Synergistales > Synergistaceae > Cloacibacillus. Next base: position 3,631 of record CAKSWL010000142.1, read on the forward strand.
ATGGAGACATCGAAAAGCTTGAGAAATTGGCGGGCTACGTCAAAGCCGGAGCGCTCTGCGCCCTGGGACAGACGGCCCCGAACCCCATCCTCTCCACGCTGCGCTACTTCAGGGACGAATACGAGGCGCACATCAAGGAGAAGAGATGCCCGGCCGGCCAGTGCCATCACCTGCTGAGCTACAAGATCACCGACGCCTGCAAAGGCTGCAGCCTCTGCGCGAAGAGCTGCCCTGTCGATGCGATCAGCGGCGAACCGAAGCAGAAGTACGTCATTGACGCGGCCAAATGCATCAAGTGCGGCGCATGCATGACAAAGTGCCCGTTCAAGGCAATCGTGCGCGGCTAATTTCGGTTAATGGAAGGGGAGTAAAAAGAATATGGAACTTGTTAAGGTTACAATAGACGGCATAACAGTAGAGGTGCCATCCGATTTTACCGTGATCGAAGCCGCAGCCCGCGCCGGAATCCGCATTCCTCAGCTCTGCTATCACCCGGAGCTTTCCAAAGAGGGCGCCTGCCGCGTCTGCGTCGTTGAAATCGAAGGCGGCCGCGGACTCGGCGCCGCCTGCGTCTACCCGGTAGCGGACGGCATGGTGGTACATACGAACACCCCGAAGGTGCGCGGGACCCGCAAAGCGGTCGTCGAGCTTCTTCTTGCCAACCACCCGCAGGACTGCCTCTTCTGCCAGAAGAACCAGGACTGCGAGCTTCAGCAGGTGGCCGCCGACTTAGGCATCCGCGAAGTCCCCTACACGGGGGAGAAGCGCTCCGCGGCAAAAGACGAGAGCAACCCCAGCCTCGTCCGCGATCCCAACAAGTGCATCCTCTGCGGACGCTGCATAAGGGCCTGCCATGAGCGTCAGGACCTCGACGTCTACGCCTTTGTGAACCGCGGCTTCAAAACGATCGTCGAACCCGCCTTCGGCTACGGGCTTGACAAGGTCGCCTGCACATACTGCGGACAGTGCTCCGCCGTCTGCCCGACGGCGGCCATCTGCGAGCGCGACGACACCGAAAAGGTCTTCGCCGCCTTGGCCGACCCGAAAAAATACACGATCGTCCAGACCGCTCCCGCAACTCGCGTCGCCTTAGGCGAAGCGCTCGGCCTGCCCGCCGGCGAGATCGTCACCGGCAAGATGGTCGCGGCCCTGCGCCGCCTCGGCTTCGACAAAGTGTTTGACACCGACTTCTCCGCCGACCTTACGATCATGGAAGAGGGACACGAGTTCCTCGACCGCGTCCTCAACGGCGGCGTGCTGCCGATGATCACCTCCTGCTCGCCGGGCTGGATCAACTTCATCGAAATCAAATATCCCGACCTCCTGCCGCACCTCTCGACGGCGAAGTCGCCGCAGGGAATGTTCGGCGCGCTGGCCAAAACCTACTGGCCCGAAACACAGGGCATTCCCGTCGAAGAGATCTACAGCGTCTCGATCATGCCCTGCACCGCGAAAAAGGCCGAGTGCGTGCGCCCGCAGCTTCAGAGCAACCCCGGCATCCCCGACGTCGACGCCGTCCTGACGACGCGCGAACTTGCGCGCATGATCAAGAACGCCGGCATCGACTTCAAGAACCTCCCCGAAGAGGACTATGACAACCCGCTCGGCTATTCAACCGGCGCGGGGGTCATCTTCGGCGTCACCGGCGGCGTTATGGAGGCGGCCCTCCGCACCGTCTACGCCGTACTCAACGACGGCAAGGACATCCCTGGGATCATCTTTGAACCCGTCCGCGGCATGGAAGGGATCAAAGAGGCCTCCGTCGACGTCCCCGTGAACGGACAGACCGTTACCGTCAAGCTCGCCGTCGCTCACACGCTGAAGAACGCGAAGGTCCTCATGGACAAAGTCCGCGCCGGAGAGGCCGACTACCACTTCATCGAGGTCATGGCCTGCCCCGGCGGCTGCATCGGCGGCGGCGGACAGCCCCAGCCCGTCAATGCGGAGATCCGCGCGGCCCGCACCGCGGCCGTTTACCGTGAAGACGAGCGCAAGACGCTGCGCCAGTCGCACAAAAACCCCGACATCATCGCCCTCTACGAGAAATGGCTTGGCAAACCGCTCGGAGAAAAGTCGCACCACCTCCTCCACACGCATTACAGCGCGCAGGAGAGAGAGTTTTAGCCACTTGCAAAAAAGGCAATGCATGACATATAGGGGAGAGGTCTTGGCCTCTCCCCTATATTGCAGCGATGTCCTAAATCAAAAATCGCGGCATCATCGTCATTGAAACAAGGGAGTGATTGGTATAAATGGCCGGCGGCGAGGAACTTAAGAAAAGCATAACCTGGCTTCAAGGGACGGCGATGACCATCGGCGCCGTCATCGGCGCGGGAATATTGGTGCTTCCGGCGATTGCCGCGGAGATGGCCGGGCCTGCTTCGCTAGCGAGCTGGCTGCTGATGGGGCTCATCTCCCTGCCGA
>CAKSWL010000143.1 GCA_934511335.1 uncultured Cloacibacillus sp.
CGGTTGACAAGCAGCCGTCCTTCTCGTAAAATGGCGAGTAATTAAACATGGAGCAGGCGATGACTCTTTTTTGAGCATGGGGCTGGGCCGGGGCGACGACCCGGCAGCGGGCGAAGAAAAATTTCTGCGGCTCGCGGGACCGTTAAAAACGATTCCGCGGGCCGTATTTTTGTACAAAGACATGCCTGTGTATAAGGAGTGTTTACCGTGATGGAAGTTGCAGAAAAATACCGGGGATTGACCGCCGCCGAGGCTGCAGAGCGGCGAGAAAGGTACGGCAGGAATGTGATCGCCGAGGATGAAAGTGACGGGCCGCTGAAAAGGATGCTCAAATTTTTCTCCGAACCGGTGTTTCTGCTGCTCATCGGCGCGGCCTGCCTCTACTTCTTCCTCGGAGAGCCTCGGGACGGCGTCGTCATGCTCGTATTCGTCGTCTTCATGGGAGCGATAAATATCTATCAGGAATGGAAGACGGACAGGACTTTAGAGGCGCTCAAGTCTTTATCCTCCCCCAAGGTGACGGCGGTACGCGGCGGCGAGGTCGTCACGCTGCCCTCCGAAGAGCTCGTCCCCGGCGACATCATCCTCGTCGCGGAAGGAGAACGGATCGCCGCGGACGGCGAGGTGCTGGAGGCCGACGGCTTCGGCGCCGACGAGTCGACGCTCACCGGCGAGTCCGACCTGGTCTGGAAGGTCTGCACCCCAGCCGGCGACGCCGGGCGCGGCTGGCGTACCGACCGCTGCTACGCGGGGACGAACGCTGTGGCGGGACGCGCCGTAATACGGGTCACAGATACTGGGCCGCGTACAGAATACGGCAAGATCGGCGCGGATGTGGCCCAAGCTCCCGACCGTCCGACGCCGCTGGAAAAGCAGACACGCCGCCTTGTGCGCGACTGCTCGGCCTTCAGCCTTCTGATGCTGGCCTTCGTCGTCGCCGCCACCTATTACCGGGGCAGCGGCATCATCGAAGCGGCGCTCTCCGGCGTCACGATCGCGATGGCGACGATCCCCGAAGAATTCCCCGTCGTGCTCACGGTCTTCCTCGCGCTCGGCGCCTGGCGGCTAGCGAAGCGCAACTCCCTTATCCGGCGTATCCCCTCCGTGGAGACCTTGGGCGCGGTGACGGTCCTCTGCGTCGATAAGACCGGTACTCTCACGGAAAACCGCATGACGCTTAAAAAATTTGTCCCGCTCTGCGGCGTCTCGATAAAAAAGCTGACGGAGGTGGCGGTGCTCGCCTCCGAAAGCAATCCCTACGACCCCATGGAGCGCGCGATGCTCGACGAAGCCGGCAAAAACAGGGTGGATGTGAAGCGCTTGCAGGGGCAGCGCCTGCTCCACGAATACCCCTTCTCCTCCGAGTCGCGCATGATGTGCCACATCTGGTCCTACAAAGGGAAAATAATGGCGGCGGCAAAGGGCTCGCCGGAAAGCATCTTCAAGCTTTGCAGCCTCACGGAGGCGGAACGGGAAAAGGCGCTTTTGAAACAGCGGCAGCTTGCGGAGGCCGGATGCCGCGTCCTCGCCGTGGCCTATAATGACGACATGAAAGACATTCCGCGGGAGATGGCCGGCTGCGCGCTGAACCTGGCCGGGCTTGCAGCGTTCACCGACCCGCCGCGGGAAAACGTCGCCGAAGCGATCAAGGCCTGCGGCAGCGCCGGAGTGCGCGTTGTGATGATAACGGGCGACAACAGCCTCACCGCGCACCGGATCGCGCACGACGTGGGGCTTGGCTGCGGCGAAAGCGAGCATGTGATGATCACCGGCGACGAGCTCGAAAAAATGGCGGACGACGAACTTGCCGGAAAGCTAAAGGATGTGACGATCTTCTCGCGCATACTGCCGCGTGAAAAAATGCGGATCGTCAGGGCGCTGCGCGCGCGCGGCGAGGTGGTGGCGATGACCGGCGACGGCGTAAACGACGCGCCGGCGCTCAAATACGCGGACATCGGCATCGCGATGGGCGGACGAGGCACCGAAGTGGCGCGCGAGGCGGCCGACATGGTGCTGCTCGACGACGATTTTTCGACCATTGTGAGCACCATCCGCGACGGCCGCCGTATCTACGACAACATCAGAAAGGCGATGGAATACATCCTCGTGATACACATACCCATCGCGCTCTCGGCGCTCGCCGCGCCGCTGCTGGCCCTGCCGGTGCTGCTCGCGCCGATTCACGTCGTGCTGCTGGAATTGATAATCGATCCGACCTGCTCGATAATCTTTGAACGCCAACCGGAGGAAAGGGATATCATGGAACGCCCGCCGCGCCCCGTGGATGCGCCGATAATCACGCGGGGGCTGTTCGGCAAGGCGCTCGCGCAGGGGCTCGCCATCTTTACGGCGGCCTTCGGCTCCTATTACCTCACACTGCCGCACGGCGGCCCGGAGCACGCGCGCACCTTCTTCCTCACCGTCCTCGTGCTGTCGAACCTCTTCCTCGTATACGTCAACCGCTCGGATAAAGACTTCGCCTTCGCGGCGGGAAGCGCGGCGATAGACAAGACCGCCTGGTTCGTCAACATCGGCGTGCTGCTCTGCCTCATCGTGATGTCGACGCTGCCGCAGGCCGCCGCCGCGACCAAATTGCAGCCGCTTTCCCTCGTCGATTTTACGCTCGCGCTGCTGACCGCCGCCGGCGCCACCTTCTGGTGGGAGGCGGTAAAATGGGCGGTAAGGAAAAACAGTTAGAACTGTGAAAATTTTTTATAAAAAGCGGACGCGCCCCGTCAGTTTTTGTCCAAAAAGACCGGAGGCAGGCACGATCTGCCCCAGCTCCACCATGGCGTTTATCGAAAGATCGCCATAAAGGCATGCATGACGGCGGAGAGCGGGCCTCAGGCGAGCCCGCGTGAAGCTTCACCATCACGCGGCGCGTTCTCGTTGACGAGGAACATTCCGGGCGGGACGATGGAGAATGCCAAAAGCGGCAAAACCGTCCGCCGGAGGATGCGCGGCCGGGCGCCGCCCTGATTTGAGCGCGCGCCTACGGCGGCCCCTATTCGATCGTGCCGCCGCCGACGACGGCGTCGCCGTCGTAGAGCACCACGGCCTGCCCAGGGGTGACGGCGCGCTGCGGCTCGTCAAAATCGACGCGCAGGCGGCTCTCGGAGAGCTGCTCCACCGTCGCCCACTGTTCGCGGTGTTTGTAACGCACCTTCGCCCGCAGGCGAAGCGGCGCGGTTATTTTATCGCAGGCGATGAGATTTATCCCGGAGGCGGTGAGGCTCTTTGAGAAAAGCTCCTCGTTCCGGCCGAGGACGACCGTGTTGTCAGCCGCGCGCTTCGCGCAGACATAGAGCGGTTCGCGCAGCGAGAGGCCGAGGCCGCGCCGCTGGCCGATCGTGTAGCGCACGAAGCCGCGGTGGCGGCCCAGCACGCGCCCCGCGCCGTCGATGAAATTTCCCGGACGGTTCGGTTCGCGCGTGTAGCGCTCGATGAAGGCGGCGTAATCGCCGTCGGGGACAAAGCAGATATCCTGACTCTCGCGTTTTCTCGCGTTGATAAAGCCGTTGGCCTCCGCGATGGCCCGCACCGCGGCCTTCGTCAGGCCGCCGAGCGGCAGCAGCGTATGCGCCAGCTGCTCCTGCGTCAGCGAGTAGAGGACGTAGCTCTGGTCTTTGGCCTCGTCCGCCCCCTTTTTCAGCCCCCAGCGCCGCGCGGCCGCGTCGTAATAGACGACGGCGTAATGGCCGGTCACGATGTGGCCGATATCGAGCTCCTTCGCGCGGGAGAAGAATTTTTCAAATTTCAGGAAGCGGTTGCAGTCGATGCAGGGATTGGGAGTAGCGCCGCTTTTGTAAGCGCTGATGAAACGCTCTATCACATGGCGGCGAAAATCATCGGAGAAATTGAATACGAAAAAGGGGATGCCGAGGCGGTTCGCGACGCTGCGCGCGTCCTCGACGTCGTCAAGCGAACAGCAGCGGCTTTCGCCCCCGACGCCGATATCCTCGTTATAGAAGAGCTTCATCGTCGCGCCGGCGCAGTCGAAGCCGCGCTCCTTCGTCAGAAAGGCGGCGACGGAGCTGTCCACTCCGCCGCTCATCGCAATCAGCACCCGGTTGCCGTCCAATTATTTTATACTTTCCAGCTCGGCGGCTACGCCCGCTTCGCAGAAACGCATGGCCTCAAGCGTCTTGTCGAGCAGGGCGTCTAGCTCCCAGCCGAGCATCTCCGCACCCTGCGTGATGACGTCGCGCGAGCAGCCGGCGGCGAATTTTTTGTCCTTGTATTTTTTCTTGAGGCTCTTGAGCTCCATATCCTGCACGCTCTTCGAGGGACGCATGAGCGCCGCGGCGCCGATCAAGCCCGTCAGTTCGTCGGAGGCGAAGAGGACCTTTTCCATCAGGTGTTCCGGCTTGATGTCGGCGCAGAGGCCGTAGCCGTGGCTGCAAATAGACTTGATCATCGCGCCGTCCGCGCCGATTTCCCGCAGGAGCTCCGGCGCCTTTTGACAGTGCTGCTCCGGGAAGCATTCAAAGTCCACGTCATGCAGCAGCCCGACCATCGCCCAGTAGTCGGCCTCGCCGGCAAACCCCAAGTCGTTCGCGTACCATCTCATCACGCCCTCCATCGTCAGCGCGTGCAGCAGATGAAACTCCTCTTTGTTATATTTTTTAAGCAGCCCGACGGCCGCCTCTCTTGTAATGACGTCGCCCATCAAATATCCCTCCGTTAGTCGTTGGTGGGGCTAATTATAAGTTCTTCCATGTTTCCGCGCAAATCCCCGCACTCATTAGAACAGTGCACAGCCGTTTTTTCCGCCGGCTTTCACCCGGTAAAGGGCCTTGTCCGCCTCGGCGTAGAGCCTTTCAAAGTCTTTATCGCCCTCCGCGGCGACGGCGACGCCGACGCTGACGGAGAGGGAATATTTTTGTTTATCGAGCGTCTTCATCCCCCGCACATATTCGCAGAAGGCGCCGGCTTTTGAGAGCGCCGCCTCTGCGGAACGGATATTCTTGAGCATGACGATGAACTCGTCGCCTCCCAGTCTTGAGATGATGTCGGAACTGCGGAAGAAGTTACGCATCTCCTCGGCCAGCGCAGTGAGCGCGAGGTCTCCCCCCATGTGGCCAAAACGGTCGTTTATCTCTTTAAAATTATCGATGTCGATGACGAACAGGGCGTGGGTCCCCAAGCGCCCATCCGCCGCAAGAAACTCCTCTATCCGCGCCGTGGCGGCCTTACGGTTCAGCAACCCCGTAAGCGGGTCGCTGTCCGCCTGGTTTTGGAGGCGCAGCAGACTGCGTTTTTCCTCGTCAATATTCGTGATGCGGGCGACGATGCGCTGCAGACGGCCGCCTGAGTCGAAGATCTTCACATACTCGAAGCGCATCCACAGCAGGCCGCCGTCAGGAGTTTTCACGCGGCACTCGAGGCTCTGTTCCCCCTCCTGTGTATTCAGGTTGCCAATAAATTTCCGCACCTCCGCCTCATCTTCATCGGCGGCCAGCAGCGGCAGCTTTTCCATCAGGTCTGTGAATTTATGAAAGCGCGGCTCGTAGCCGAATTTTTCTTTGAAATTTTTATTATAGGTCAGCGTGCCCTCCGCCGCGTCGGCGATGAGGAGCACGGCGTCGGAAAAATTGGCGGCGATGCGGTGCAGCGCCTCGCTCTGGCACAGCCGCTCATGTTCTATAAGCAGCTCCCGATTCTTACTCGCGTTCAGCCTGTATATACAGAGGAGCAGAAGCAGAGAGCAAAGGGAGACTATCACGACGACGTCAAAGGCGGCGCACAATATCCGGTTCTTCCGCGCGTCGACCAATGAGGCGTCTATCAGATTGAACAAGGTCCAGTCGTTTACTTCCAGCGGGCAGTAGACGGCGTAACGCCGGTGCCCCTTGAAGGAAAAGCCCAGCATCCCGCATTTTTCGGTCTTGAAGTTGTCCATAAATGCCGCAAAGGAGTATCTTTTGTCGATCTTGCTCTTTTTAATTACATCCAACAAAAAATTACGGCTGTATCCCTTACCCTCTTCGTCTTCGCCGTCGAAGAGGGAACAGTTGCGGTGGGCGTCGACGACGACCTCGCCGCCG
>CAKSWL010000144.1 GCA_934511335.1 uncultured Cloacibacillus sp.
TGCGAACATCCTCCCTGATCCGCGCTTTCGCTTGCGGTCGGGGAAGCTTTGCGCTATTTTAATGAAAATGGCTTTTGCCCCGGAGGTAATTACATGCATATAACTGCGGCTCCTCGTTACACAAGTATAAGAAAGTATGCGGCAGAACGCCCATGAAGTCAAGAGAGGCTAAACTCCTTGCCGAGGCGGCGCACGCGGCAGCGGTCAAAGAGGTGCTGACTACGCCTAAGCCCGGTCTTGTCGACGCGGAGGGAAGCGGCTGCCACCGCGATATGGACTGCGCGCTTTTTATAAAAAGCGCGCGGGCGATCGCCCCATTCTGGGAGGCGCAGGCGCTGACCGGACTTGCGGGGACGCCGCCCGCGCAGGCGATGCGGGAACTGCGGTCCGCGGGGACGGCGATGGAGCGGGCGATGTTCGCGGCCACCGGCGGCATAAACACCCACAAAGGGCTGATCTATCTGATGTCGCTGTTGCTTTACGGGGCGGGGCATCTGCTTTCGCTGGGCGAGCCCCCGGCTGCGGAAGGGGCGGCTGCGGCTGCCTCGCGCGCCGTCGCTGGCGCCGTCGCGCGGGAGCTGGAGCCGCTTTTTGCAAACGGAGGGGGAAGGGCGCTCTCTAACGGAGAGAGACTCTTTGTGGAGCACGGCGTTACCGGCATTCGCGGCGAGGCGGAGGCGGCCTTTCCCTCCGTCGTCAAAAGCGGCCTTCCCGCGCTGCGAAGCGCCTTGGCGTCGGGGGCCTCGGAAAACGACGCGGGGCTCGCTGCGCTTCTGGCGGTCATGGAGGTCTGCGAGGACAGCAATGTGATACATCGGGCCGGCTACGATTACTGGAAGAATGTCTACCCGCGGCTCGTCAGAGAGGCCGCGGCGGACTTCGACCCGCGCCGCGCCGATTACCGTTCCCTGTACGCTTTGGAGGCGAAATTTCTGCCGTTGCGCGTGAGCCCCGGCGGCGCCGCCGATCTTTTAAGTTGTACATATTTTTTAAAAATTTTTGCAGATGATATAATCTATTAGTTGTCATACTCTCAATAATGTTGTAATATAATTGAAATAAATCTTGAAATTCAATCTAAAAAAATTCATCCGGAAAGGGAGCCTGAGAAAAATGAGTCTAGGTAATAGAATCAAATCACTTCGCAAGGCGCAGCACCTCACCCAGCAGAAACTTGCTGATAAAGTGGAAGTGAGCCGTATCTATGTTCAGGCGCTGGAGAGCAACCGCCGTCTTCCTTCAATGAAACTTCTTCAGAAACTCGCGCCGGCGCTCAACGTAGAGGTAACAGACCTCCTGATGGACTTTTCCGCCCCTGACAAGCCCGGGCGCGTCCAGCTGGAATCTATGCTGGACAACGGCGAGCTGGAGATATGGTACCGCAGCAAAAAGCTGTCGGAAAAAGAGCTCCGCCGGGTATACCGCGTTATCGAAGCCGCCCTTGACGACTGGGATGAAGAGGATGCTTCAGGAGAATAGCGCTGAAGCGTTCGCAGAAGAAAATTTTGACGATTTTCCCTCCCCTCCGCTGACGATCCCGGAGTGGGCGCGGCAGGAGGGGAGCCAATGGCAGCGGCTCGACGAGTTCGACATCCTGGCGAAGGCGGAAGAGCTTACGGGGCTCTCTCTCGATATTAAATACGAGTCTCTTCCGGCCGGCGTCTGGGGGATACATCTGGTGCGCGGCGAACGGGGCCGCATATTGATCAATTCTCAGCTGCCCCTTTTCTGGCGGCGCTTCGCGGTATTCCATGAACTTTACCACCTGCTCTATCACACGAAGGGCGCGCGCTTCTGGAAGCATACCTTCGTCTCGATGGAGAGCTTTGAAAATCGCGCCGACAGCTTCGCTTGGGCCGCCGCATGGCCCGAGTGGGAAGAAAACCAGTATTGCGACTGGCGCTGAAAGCGTGTCCCCGGGATGGACGAGTTAAAAAAACTGCCGTTTTTTCTGCCCTTCGCGGGATGCCGGGGGCAGTGCGTCTATTGTAACCAGCGGGCGATAACCGGGGTGACGGAGATACCGACCCCGGAATATGTGCGTTCCGTTTTGAAAGAGATCACCGGTCCGCGCGAGATATGTTATTTCGGCGGTTCTTTTTGCCGCTTCCCTAAAGAAAAGATAAAAGAATATCTTGACTGCGTAACGGAATATGCCCCCGCGGGCAGCACCGTGCGCTTTTCAACATACCCCGGCGACCTGCGCGGCGGCGACCTGCGCGCGCTGATAAAAAAATACCCCGTCTCGCGCGTCGAGCTCGGCGTTCCGACGCTTGATCCCGCGGTCCTTGACGCTTGCCGCCGCGAGGCCGACCCCGAAAAAATATTTGCGGACATCGCCGTCCTGATGGAAGAGTCGCTGCCGGTAGGCGTTCAGATGATGATTGGGCTGCCGGGACAGCGGCGGGAGAGCAGCATGGGCGACCTTGCGCGTCTTGCGGCGCTTAAGGGGAAAGAGCGGTGGGAGCTGCGCCTCTACCCCTGCCTGGTGATAGCGGGCACCGCGCTCGAACGGCTCTGCCGCGAAGGGCGGTACGCCCCGCTTTCTGTGGAAGAGGCCGTGCTCTGGGGCGGGGAATTTATCGAGCTTGCCCTGGCGCTGGGCTTTGTGCCGATCAGGATCGGCCTGCAGGAGACAGCGTCGCTTTCCGCCGAGGTCACAGCGGGGCCGCACCATCCGGCCCTTGGAGAGCTGATTCTCGCCGAGGCCGAGGCTCGGAGGCTTGTGAAGCTCGCCCCCCGCGGCCCGTGGCGCGTTTTGCGCCGCGATATCTCAAAATTTCGCGGCCACGGAGGCTTCGGTATAAAACGCCTTGCAATACACGCCGGAATGGCGGAAAATGAGGTTGCTGAGCTTATAGTCTACGAAGGCTGATATCCGGCGGCGCCGGATATTTTAAGATAAAAGGGAGCCGAGCGAATGAGAGAGACTAAAGATAGAGAAAAAATAATCAGATTGTTCAAACCCTTCGAGAACGGGACCTTCCCCGTAAAGAACCGTTTCGTCAGGGCGGCGACGTACCTTGGCGCCTGCGACGACGCTACGGGCCGCGCCACGGCCGCCGCGATATCGCGTCAGACGGAGACGGCGGCCGGCGGCGCCGGCACGGTGATTTCGGAGTTTGCCTATATCAGCCCCGAGGGCAAAGCGGCGCCGAAGCAGTGGGGGATAGACGGCGGCGACGCGGTGGCGGACGTCCGGCGGCTGGCTTCCGCCATTCATGGCGCGGGCTCAAAGCTCGTCGTGCAGATATGCCACGCGGGGGGCGCGCGCCGGTCGGCCTTTGCGAAAGGGCTGCCCGCCTATTCCCCCAGCGGCGGAATATACCCGGGCAGCGATATCACTGCGAGAGCGATGACGGAAGAGGATATCGAAAAGGTCCGCCGCGACTTCGCGGCGGCGGCGAAGAGAGCCAAAGAGGGCGGGGCGGACGGCGTGGAGATACACGGAGCCCACGGATACCTTTTGACTCAGTTTCTCTCCCCTCTCCTCAACCGGCGGACCGACCGCTACGGCGGGAGCTTTGATGGCCGTCTGCTGTTCGCGCGCGAGGTCTGTGCCGCGGTGCGCGAAGCCGTAGGCACGGATTTTCCCGTATGGATGAAGCTGAGCGCCGCGGAGGGCGCCGAGGGGGGATATGGCCCGGACGAGGGGATAAAGGCGGCGGTCTCGCTGCTGCGCGACGGAGTGAACGTCGTCGAGGTCTCTTCCGGTACGAGCTACGCCGCCTCGGGCCACACCCCCAGCGTCGTCGGCGTCTCCGCAGGCGAATCGGAGGCGCCGTTCGCCCCCTATGCCGCGGAAATTAAGGCGCTCGCGCCGGCGGGAGCCTTGGTGCTTCTTACGGGGGGCCTGCGTTCGCTTCCCGTGATGGCCGCGCTGCTGGAAGAGGGGGTCGCCGATCTCTTTGGGCTGAGCCGCCCTTTCAACGCGGAGCCCGACCTGGTAAACCGTTGGGCCGAGGATGACGCGAGGCCCTCAGCCTGTATATCCTGCAACGCCTGTTTTAAGACCGCCGCTTACGGCGTGATAGACTGCCCGATCATGCGTGACCGGCAGGAGGGAGAGTGGGACCCTCTCTAACGGCGAAGCCGCGCCTGTGATTTTGCATATAGGGCGGAGATGCGAAAAAAAAACGGGCGGCGGGCTGCCGCCCATTTTATTGCGGCATTAAGCGCCTCTTAGGCGCTCTTTTAAGCTGTTTTTCTATGAACCTGTATAAAACAAAGTAGACTGAGGTTGACAAGTTGATAAAAGCAAACTAAAATTCAGAAGAAGTATCGCACAAAACAAATTTATCAAAAAACAGATGCTTTTAAGGAGTGTAATTTAGATGGATAGCACGCAGTTACAAAACCTTTTGATGGAAAAAGCGCATACGATGCCGAACAAGGCGCGCCGCGTGGCGGAATATCTTCTTGCCAACATGCGCGAGGCCTCCTTCCGCTCGATCGGAGACATCGCGGACGAACTCAAGGTGTCGAAGGCGCAGCTTGTCCGCGTCGCCCAGATGCTGGGATTTTCCGGATACGCGGAGCTTAAGGCCTGTCTTCAGAAGACGATCCTCGAGCAGATCAACCCCGCGGCGCTGCTTGCGAGAGCGGTAAATTCAAACGACGCCTTCCCCGACAGCGTCTTCAAGGCGGAGCACGCCAACCTTGACGATACGATGGCGCAGCTTACCCCGACGGATACCGACCGTTTCAACGAGATCGTCAAAAACGCCGACAATATCTACTGTATAGGCTGGGGGATATCGTCGCTTGTCATGGAGCTCATGCAGATACGCCTCACGATCATGGGATGCCGCGCCTTCCTCTGCCGCCGCGGCGGCCTCTCGCTTTGGGAGCAGGTGCGCGGAGTCCGCGAGGGAGACGTCGTCATCGTCTGCGAACTCCCGAGCTACGCGGTCGAGGTGACGGAATCTGTGGAGATAGCCCACCGGAACGGCGCGAAGATCATCACGATGACGGACAGCGCCGCCGCCCCCGTCTGCCGCTTCGCGGAGCTCCAGCTCAACGTTTCAGCCAACAGCCCGACCTTCGGCAGCAGCATCATCGGCCCGATCTTCCTTACGCACGTCCTCACCTCGTCGCTTGCGGTATCGCTCGGAGCCGAGGCGAAGAAGTCTTTCGACGAACAGGCGCACTTCCTGCACGACGAGCGGATATTCCATCCCATATTCGGCTTGAAATATTAGGGAGCCGCTGATCAATAGATTTCGGCTCTCTGTCCGTGATCTGTGGGAGGTACGCTGGCCGTTGTTCCGGCTGATTTTCAATTGATCAGCCTTTTCTTAGAAGACCTTTTCGTCCCTATGACATTTATAAAGAGGGCGCTTTCCTTTGAAAGAGCCCTCTTTTACCTTTCGGACGCTCAGCCTGGGTAAAAAGCCGCGTATGTTTATGCTGCTCTTATCCAGGCAGTCGAAGACCCGCGCGGCGCAGCAAAGAGGCGCCGCCGCGGTCGCGGACATGCCGCCGATGGCGTGAGGGGCCCCCTGAGGTCGTGCGGCATCCGGGCAAGCTGGTCCCGCTCCTGCTCCTCCTTATAAGTGAGCTGTCCGCTCTCCTCCACGGATTTTCCGCTTCGGCCCTCTTATTTGAGACAAGCCTCCCAAAGCGGCGCGGTCGGATGATAGTCCTTGTGTGTGCGTGCGCTGTGCCCTGCAATACTCTTCCGGGGAGGGCGCATAGTCCAGCCCCAGGCGTTCGGGCATATGGCGCCGTCGGCATACGCCGCGCCTCTGCTCGCCTTTTTAGAAGCGGTCTGTAATAATAATGAGGCGAAGGTTTTATAAAAATAGCGGCATAAAGACGTGCAAAAAATATGGGATGATGCGCTGATAAAGCCCCTCGCCGCAGACGGGGGCTCCTTTTCGCGGCCGTTTCCCCTGCGCTTACTTTTTCCAGCTCAGCGTGTCGAGCTTTTCCAGCGGGAAGTTAAGAAGCGTGTCGGCCTGGGG
>CAKSWL010000145.1 GCA_934511335.1 uncultured Cloacibacillus sp.
CTCAAAAACATCTCCATCGGCATCGCTTCGGCGAGCGGCAAATCGCGAATCCACAGCGGCGGCAAGAGCGACAGCAGTCCGTGGGGCGGCGCGCAGACCGCCTTCCTCGAATCGATGGCGGAGGCGGGCAAGTCCGTCGTTGATTCTCTGGGCGGCAAGATACTCTACATCAATGTGATGAACAGGCTCTCAGTCGACTGCGACTGCGACGGCAGTCCCGCCGAGCCCGACATGCATGATATTGGCATCTTGGCCTCGCTTGATCCTGTGGCGCTCGATAAGGCGTGTGTAGATCTCGTTTATGCCGCGCCGGACGGCAAATCGCTCATCGAGCGTATAGAATCGCGCAGCGGCGCTCACGTCCTCGCGCACGGCGAAAAGATCGGCCTCGGCAGCCGGCGGTACGAGTTGGTAAATATCGATAAGTAGGCCGCCGATAAAAGCGCCGGACAGAAAAATTTTATGCGGGAGCCGCGCAGCGGCCCCCCCTTTTTTATCGCGGCCTTTTTTGCGCAGGCTCGCCGCGCGCCGAGTGGTAAAATAACCGCAGGCATCCGTGAATGTGGAAATGACCAGGGAGCGGGCTTTTTCGCGCGTCAGCCCGCGGCTTTTACATTTTAGGAGGGAAAATCATGAAGGTTTTGATGATCAACGGCGGCCCCAACGAACATGGCTGTACCTGCACGGCGCTGAACGAGGTCGCCGGCGCGCTTTCCAAACACGGCACCGCCAGCGAGACGCTGTATCTCGGCAAAAAGCCTGTCGCCGGCTGTATCGCCTGCATGAAATGCCGGACGTCGGGCCTCTGCGTGTTCGACGATCCGGTGAACGGGATCGCGCCCCGGCTCGACGAGTTCGGCGCGCTAGTCGTCGGTTCGCCGGTCTACTACGCGGGCCCCTCGGGCCGGCTGTGCGCCTTCCTTGACCGCCTCTTTTTCAGCGGCGGCGGCCGGACGGCGGGCAAGCTCGCCGCTTTGGCGCTCTCCTGCCGCCGCGGCGTGGCCGCCCCTCTGAACGCGTAAAAGTTTTTATAAATCTTTTCCTAAAAACTTGACTTAGAGCCAGCTCTAAGTGATACTCTATCTTTATCAGGCTGCGGATGCGAGCAGCTCCCCGCGCCAAAGAGGGGCCCGTACCCCCGCGCGCCTCATGAAGAGGCGCCGTCGCGCCGCAGAAGCGGCGTCAGGACTCCGTCGCACATAGTCTCCGCCACGAACCGACTTTTTACGATTGCCATGAAGGCGGTCTCTCTCCAGAAAGAGGGGGGCCTTTAGAGGCCGATCATGCAAATAAATATTGGAGGAAATCTATCATGCACATGTCAGACGCTCTCTTATCGCCCGCCGTCGCCTTCGCGATGTGCGCGGCAAGCGGTGCGGCGATCGCCTATTCGGTCGCCAAAATGAAAAAAGAGGAATTATCGGAGAAAAAGCTGCCGATCATGGCCGTCGCGGGAGCCTTCGTCTTCGCGGCTCAGATGATCAACTTCACCATCCCCGCCACCGGCTCCAGCGGCCACATCGGCGGCGGCATCCTGCTTGCGGCGCTGCTCGGCGGTGCGCCGGCGTTGCTGGCGATCTCCGCGGTGCTCGTCATCCAGTGCCTCTTCTTCGCCGACGGCGGGCTGCTCGCGCTGGGCGGCAATATCTTCAATATGGGAGTTATCCCCTGCCTCGCGGTCTATCCGCTGCTCTTTAAACCGCTGATGAAGATGGGGATCTCTTCGGGACGGCTCATGTTCGCCTCGGTGCTCGCAGTCGTCGCCGCCCTGCAGGCGGGGGCCTTCGCAGTCGTTTTGGAGACGCTCGTCTCCGGCATTACGGCGCTGCCCTTCTCCTCCTTCGTTCTGCTGATGCAGCCGATCCACCTGGCGATCGGCGTCGTCGAGGGGCTTGTCACCGGCGCGGTGCTCTCCTTCGTGTGGCGGATGCGCCCCGAGATACTGGAGAGCGCGGGAAGCGGCGCGGAGATTCCGGCGGGGCTGCCGACGAAAAAGGTCCTGGCGGCGTTTGCGGCGATGACTATCGTCACCGGCGCGCTGCTCTCCGGATTTGCCTCCTCTTATCCCGACGGCCTTGAATGGTCGATAATGAATGTGACGGGAGCCGAGGAGCTTGAGGCCGCCGGCGGCGCCTATGAGAGCGCGGCGAGGATACAGGAGAAGACCGCTTTTATGCCCGATTACGACTACGCTGAACCCTCCGGGAGCGCGCCGGTCTCCGGCACTGCGGCGGCGGGCGTCATCGGTTCGGCGATAACTTTCGCGGCGGCGGCGCTCGCCGGAGCCGCGATTTCCCGCTCAAAGAAAAGCAAAGGCACGGCGGCCAAGGCGTAGCCGCGGCCGTTAGCGACGGTACGGATGGATGGCGGATCTGCGCGGAAGCATATATGAAATATATTCTCTCGAGCAGCTGGCGGGAGGCGGCTCCGTCATCCATTCCCTTGACGCGCGGGCCAAGATCGCGGGCACCTTCTTTTACCTGGCCGCCGTCATCTCTTTCAGCGGCCATGAGCTTTCGGGGCTGGCGCCCTTCGTCCTCTATCCCGCCGTGGTTCTTTCGCTGGCGGAGGTCCCCGCCGGTATGATCTTCCGGCGAAGCCTCGCAGCGCTGCCCTTCTGTCTCTTCGCGGGGATATCCTCGGTTTTTTTTGACCGGCGCGTGCTCTTTACTCTCGGCGGCCTCGGCGTCACGGCTGGCTGGATGGCTCTTTTTGCGATCGTCTTCCGCACGCTTCTCTGTGTTTCGGCGGTGCTGGTCCTCGTCGCCGTCACTCCATTCTGCGAACTGACGGAGGGGCTGCGCCGCCTGCATCTGCCCGGCGTCCTTATTTCCCTGTTTGAGATGACCTACCGCTACCTGGGAACGCTTGCGGGCGAGGCTCTTTCGATGTACACCGCCTACTCTCTGCGCGGCGGCCTTAAAAAGGGCGTGGATATGAAAGACATGGGGAGCTTTGCGGGACAGCTGCTGCTGCGCAGCTTCGACCGCGCCGAGCGCGTCTATCAGGCGATGAAATGCCGCGGCTATCAGGATGCGCCGCCGGCCGCCGCGAGGGGGCGCCGCCTTGCCCTGCGCGACGCCGTGTTTTTGCTGCTCCTCTGCGGCTTCTCGCTGCTCTTTCGCCTAGTAAATCTTCCGCAGTTCATCGGGAGGCTCTTTTCATGCTTGATATAGAAAAGCTTTCCGTGACCTATCCAGACGGCACGCAGGCCGTGACGGATGTCGGCTTCCGGCTGGCGCGCGGGGAGAACGCGGCGCTCATCGGCGCAAACGGTGCGGGGAAGACATCGCTGATCATGGCGCTGGTCGGCGTGCTTCCCTCGACGGGAACGGTCAAGGCGGGGGGCGCGCAGCTTTCAAAAAAGAACCTCGCCGAAATACGCCGTAAGGTAGGCGTCCTCTTCCAGAACCCCGACGACCAGCTCTTTATGGCTTCGATCTACGATGATATCGCCTTCGGCCCGCGCAATATGGGACTTTCCGAAGAGGAGGCAGCGCGGCGCGTCGAGGAAAGCCTAGCGCTGCTGCATATCGAGCGTCTGCGCGATAAAACGGCGCTCAAAATGTCCGGAGGCGAAAAACGGATGGCGGCGCTTGCGGCGGTGCTTTCGATGGCCCCCGACATAATGCTCTTTGACGAGCCGACCGCCTTTCTCGACCCGAAGGCGCGGCGCAACCTGATAAAAGTGCTAAAAGCCCTGCCGCACACCAAGCTTATCGCCACCCACGACCTCGCCTTCGCCGCGGAGGTCTGCGAGCGCTCGATCCTGCTCAAAAGCGGAAGGCTCTTCGCGGACGGCCCCACGCAGAGGCTGCTCTATGACGCCGCCCTCATGGAAGACTGCGGCGTCGAGGCGCTGGACGACGGCAAAAGGAGTAGATTATGATGGAACTCGGCGAATTTTTCCGCGAAAACCCGCGGGCCGCGCTTGCCTTCTCGGGCGGCGCGGACTCCGCCTACCTGCTCTGTGCGGCGCTTAAATACGGCGCGCAGGTGCGCCCCTATTACGTGAAAACGCCTTTCCAGCCGCGCTTTGAGCTGGACGACGCGCTGCGTCTCGCGAAGGAGCTGGGGAGCGAACTCACCGTCATCGAGTACGACATTACGGAGGACGGGCCGGTCGCCGCGAATCCTCCCGACCGCTGCTACCATTGCAAGAAAAAGCTTTTCGGCCTCCTGCTGCGCGAGCGGGCCGCGAGCGACGGCTTTTCCCTTATCATCGATGGCACCAATGCCTCCGACGACGCGGGCGACCGTCCGGGGATGCGCGCGACGGGCGAGCTCGGCGTCCGTTCGCCGCTGCGCGAATGCGGCCTCACCAAAAGCGAGATACGCGCGCGTTCCAAGGAGGCGGGGCTATTCACCTGGGACAAGCCGGCCTATGCCTGTCTTGCGACGCGCATACCCGCGGGACGGCGGATCGACCGCGAACTGCTGGGGCGCGTGGAGGGCGCGGAAGAGGAGCTCTTCGCTCTCGGCTTCACCGACTTTCGCGTGCGCGTGTTCCACGAGGCGGCCCGCCTCCAGCTCCCCCCGGGGCAGATGGCGTTTGCGCTGGAAAAACGCGAAGAGATCTTGGCGAAGCTGAAAAAATATTTTGACATTGTCCTTCTTGATATGGAAACGAGGTAAAAGATGGAGAAAAGGGAACTCAGGGAATTGTTGGAACGGCTTTCCGCCGGCGAGGCGAGCGTCGATGAGGCGATGGCGAAGCTGAAAGGAGGGCCTTTTCGCGACCTTGGTTTCGCGAAGCTTGACAGCCACCGCGCGCTGCGCCAGGGCATCGCGGAAGTTATCTACGGCGCGGGAAAGACGCCGCGCCAAATCGCCGATATCGCCGCCGCGATGCTTGAAGACGGGCAGCGCACCGTGCTCATCACGCGCATGAGCCCCGAGGCCGCCGTCGTCGTGGGGGGGGCCGTGCCCCTCTCCTATCACGAGATGGGGCGCGTCGGTATCGCCGGTGAAATGCCGCGGCCGGACGGACGGGGGAGGGTCCTCATAGCCACCGGCGGCACCAGCGACATGCCCGTCGCCGAAGAGGCGGCGCTTACGACGGAGGCGCTGGGAAACGAAGTGATGCGCCTCTACGACGTCGGCGTCGCGGGGCTGCACCGCCTTCTCGCGCACAGCGACGACGTGATGAGCGCCAGCGTCATCGTCGCCATCGCGGGAATGGAGGGGGCGCTCGCCTCCGTCATCGGCGGCATGGCCGACTGCCCCGTCATCGCCGTGCCCACCAGCGTCGGCTACGGGGCCTCCTTCGGCGGCCTCTCCGCGCTGCTTTCCATGCTTAATTCCTGCGCCAGCGGCGTCTCCGTCGTCAACATCGACAACGGCTTCGGCGCGGGCTATCTGGCCAGTATGATAAATCACATAGGAGTGAAATAGACGATGAAAACGCTTTACATCGACTGCGGCATGGGAGCCGCCGGAGACATGCTGACGGCGGCGTTGCTTGAGCTGCACCCGGACCCCGCCGCCTTTCTCGAAAGGATGAACGCGCTTGCGCCGCCGGGCGTGAAAATATCCGCCCTTCCCTGCGTTAAGTGCGGCATCACCGGCACGCGCGTCGAAGTGCTGGTCGGCGGCGCGGAGGAAGAGAGCGCCGACGCCGAAGGGCCGCACGCGCATGTTCATGAGCATGCGCATGAAGAAGGACATGGCCACGGACACACGCACGAACATGGAGAGGGGCACGCACACGAACATCACCGCGGGGGACACAGCCACGCGGGGATGCACGAGATCGGGCACGTCGTTTCGCACCTCGACCTGCCGGAAAAGGTCCGCGCCGACGTGCTCGCCGTCTACGCGCTTATCGCGGAGGCGGAGGGAAAGATACATGGGCGGCCCGTCTCCGAGGTCCATTTTCACGAGGTGGGGGCTTGGGACG
>CAKSWL010000146.1 GCA_934511335.1 uncultured Cloacibacillus sp.
CCCGTCTCGGCAACAACGACGCCTTCGTCTCCGCGCCGATCCTTTCAAGCGTTTCGGGACCGGTGAAGGACGTCACGATGAGAATGACTACTCCGGGGATGCTTGAAAACTGCGTCGTCGTTGAAAACGACGGCCTTTACGATATAGCTCCCGAGTGGAAACCGCTGGAGAATTTTGAAAGCGCCGAGCCGAAGGAGTATATCAAGCGGATACGCGAGGCCGGCATCGTCGGCTTCGGCGGCGCGACCTTCCCGACCGCCGTCAAGCTGTCGCCGCCGCCGGATAAGAAGATAAACTGGCTGATCGTAAACGGCGTCGAGTGCGAGCCCTACCTCAACTGCGACAACCGCCTGATGCTTGAGGGCGCGGAAAAGGTGGTAAGGGGGCTGCAGCTTGTGATGCGCATCTTCCCGGAGGCAAAGGGCGTCATCGCGATCGAAAACAACAAGCCGCAGGCGATCGCCGTGATGAACGACCTTGTCGCAAAGCTCGGAGCGAAGGGCGTCGTCGTACAGCCTCTCACGGTGAAATACCCGCAGGGCGCGGAAAAGATGCTGATCGAAGCGATCACAGGCCAGGAGTATGTGGTGACCGCGCTTCCAGCCGACGTCGGCTGCATCATCCTCAACGTCCGCACCATCTATCAGATATACAGGGCGATCGCGGAGGGCAATCCCGCGACGACGCGGGTCGTCACCGTCACGGGAGACGCCGTCGCCCACCCCAAGAATATCAGGGTCCCCCTGGGTACCTCCGTACGCGAGCTGATTGATCTGTGCGGCGGCTTTAAGGAACAGCCAGTCAAGATCCTCTCGGGCGGACCGATGATGGGCGTTTCGATGCGCTCGATAGACGTACCCGTGGTGAAGGGGACCTCTGGCATCCTCGCCCTAACGGCAAAGTCGGCGATGCTGAAGCCGATCACCCCCTGCCTCCGCTGCGGGCGCTGCGTCACGGCCTGCCCGATGGGGCTCGTGCCAAGCGTTCTCGATTCGCTCGTGCAGGAACGCTTTTACACGCGCTTTGAGGAAGAGGGCGGCATGAACTGCATTGAATGCGGGAGCTGCACCTATATGTGTCCCGCGAACCGTCCGCTGACACAGGGCTGCCGCGACGGCAAGGCCTCCGTGACGGCGATGCGCAGAAAGGCGGCTGCAAAATAATGGAACGTTTATTGGTAGTATCAAGTTCACCGCATATCCACGCCCCGCTCGACACCCAGAAGATAATGGGCTGGGTGCTGGCGGCGCTTTCTCCCGCGGGAATCGCGGGGATATACTTCTTCGGCCTCCGCGCCGCGGCGGTGATGGCGGTCTGCGTCGTCTCCTGCGTCGCCAGCGAGTATCTCTGGGAGAGGTGCACGAAGAGGACGATCACGACGGGCGACCTCTCCGCGGCGGTCACGGGGCTTTTGCTGGCCTACAACCTGCCGCCGACCATCCCCTTCTGGATGGCGGCTATAGGCAGCCTATTTGCGATCATCGTCGTAAAACAGCTCTTCGGCGGCTTAGGCCGCAACATCGTGAACCCGGCGCTTGCCGCGCGCGCGATGATGCTCACCAGCTGGCCCGTGCCGATGACCTCCTGGACGATTGACGGAGTATCGGGGGCGACGCCGCTGGCGATGATAAAGGCCGGAACGCTGGACAATCTGCCGGGCCTGAGGGAGCTCTTCCTCGGCAGCGTCGGAGGCTGCATCGGCGAGACCTCGGCGCTGGCGCTGCTCATCGGCTTCGCGATACTCCTTTATAAGGACATAATAAAATGGCAGGCGCCGGTCATCTACGTAGCGGTGGCCGCTGCGCTCTGCACGATATTCGGCCGCCCCGTCGGCCCGCTCTACGAGATCATGACCGGCGGCCTCTTCCTCGGAGCCATTTTCATGGCCACCGACTATACCACCACCCCAGTCACGCCGCGCGGGCAGATGATCTTCGCCGCAGGCTGCGGCCTCCTCACTGCACTGATACGCGCCTGGGGCGGCTATCCGGAGGGCGTCTCCTACTCGATACTGATAATGAACCTGACGGTGCCGCTCATCGACCGCGCCACAAAGCCACGCATATTCGGAGAGGTGAAAAAGCATGGGTAAGATCGTAAAACTCGGGTTGGTCCTCTTTGTCATAACCGCCGTCACCGGCCTCATCTTAGGCGCCGTGCACACAGTAACGCTGGAGCCGATCCGCGAGGCGCAGGCGCGCGAGAAGAACGAGGCGCTGGCCGCCACCCTTCCCGGCGCGACGGAGTTCAAAGAGATCCCTCCTAAAGAGGGGGCGGGGATCATAAAGGAGATATATGAGGGAAGCGACGGCGGCAAGACCGTCGGCTACAATTTTACCGTCACCCCCAAGGGTTACGGCGGCCCGCTGGAGCTTATCGTCGGTATTTCAAACGAGGGCAGGGTCATGGATATAAAAATCTTAAGCCACAGCGAGACGCCGGGGCTGGGCGCCAAGGCAGAGGAGGCCCCTTTCGCCGGACAGTTTAAAGACAAGCTCTTCGATAAACTCTTCGTCACCAAGACGCCGCCTGAGGCGGAAGACCAGATAGAGGCCATATCGGGAGCCACCATCACCTCAAGCGCCGTCGTCTCCGGCGTCAATGTGGCGCTCGCCTACTGGAAGGCCAACTTCAGCGGCGGCGCGGGGCAGGAGGCGGAGGCCGTGAGCCAGAACTCACAGAATAAGGAGGACAAGAAAGATGATTAATCCTCTCAGACTGATCAAAAACGGCATCATCAACGAGAATCCGACCTTTGTGCTGGTTCTCGGGTTGTGCCCGACGCTTGCCGTCACGTCGAGCGTCTCCAACGGCATCGGTATGGGGCTTGCCGCGACGGCGGTCCTGATGGGATCGAACATCGCCGTGTCGGCGATACGCAAATTCATCCCCGACGAGATACGCATCCCCGCGTTTATCGTGGTCATCGCGGGATTCGTCACCGTCGTGCAGCTGTTGATCTCGGCTTACGCGCCGGCGCTCAACAAATCGCTCGGCATCTTCATCCCGCTGATCGTCGTCAACTGCATCATCCTCGCTCGCGCGGAGGCCTTCGCCTTTAAAAACGGCGTCATCGAATCGCTCTTCGACGGCATCGGCATGGGACTCGGCTTTACTGCGGCGCTGTCGATCATCGGCGCCATCCGCGAGCTTCTCGGCAACGGCACGATTCTTGGCGCGACGATACTCCCGCCCTCTTTCTACCAGCCGGCGCTGCTCGTCATCCTGGCCCCGGGCGGATTCATCACGCTGGGTATCCTGATGGCCCTCTTCCGCTACCGGCAGCTCAAAAAAGAAGAAGAGGCAAGGGGCGGGGCTCCCTCGGCCTTTGACGGCTGGGAGCAGCTCGACGCCTGCGGCGGCTGCGCGCTGAAAAACATCTGCGGCGGCGGCAACGCCTCCACTCCCTGCGCGAAAAACGCCGAAACCGTAAAGGAGGTTGGCAGATAATGTCGCTCCTAGCCCTCTTCATCAGCGCGATATTCGTAAACAACATCCTGCTCGCGAGGTTCCTCGGCTGCTGCCCCTTCCTCGGAGTCTCCAACCAGCTGGAGACCGCCAAGGGCATGGGAATAGCCGTGACCTTCGTCACCACCTTCGCGGCGATCATGACCTGGCTCGCCTACACATTCATCCTCGTGCCGCTTGGACTCGAGTACCTCTATACGCTATCGTTCATCCTCATCATCGCCGCCCTCGTGCAGTTCGTCGAGATCGTGCTCAAGAAGACGATGCCGGCCCTCTACAAATCGCTGGGCATCTTCTTGCCGCTGATCACGACAAACTGCGCCGTCCTCGGCGTCGCGGTCATCAACATGAACGAAAAATACACGCTCGTCGAATCGATAGTCAACGCCTTGGGCTCATCGGCGGGCTTCCTGCTCGCGATCGTCCTTATGGCCGGCATCCGCGAGCGTATCGAGATGAGCACGGAGATGCCGCGCTGCCTGCGCGGGCTGCCGATAGCCCTTGTAACGGCGGGACTTATGTCGATCGCCTTCATGGGCTTCAACGGGCTCATCAAATAGGGAGGTACGCTTAAAATGAATGGAATGATCTATCCCGCGCTTGTAATGGGAGGACTCGGCGTCGTCTTCGGAAGCCTCCTGGCCTTCGCCTCAAAGAAATTCTACGTTGAAGTGGACCAGCGTCAGACAGAGATCCGCGCGCTGCTGCCAGGCGCGAACTGCGGCGGCTGCGGCTTCCCAGGGTGCGACGGCTACGCGGAGGCTTGCGCCGCGGGCGCGGCGAAGCTGAATCTCTGCGCCGCCGCCGGGCCGGAGGTCGCCGCGAAGATCGCGGAAATTATGGGGGTCGCCGCCGAATCGGCGGAGCCCCAGGCAGCCTTCGTGAAATGCCAAGGCTCATTTGCCAAAACAGTAAAAAACTGCATCTATCAAGGATCTGAGGACTGCCGCGAGGCCGCCGTCGTCCCCGGCAGAGGCCCGTCGTCATGCGCCTATGGCTGCATGGGATTCGGCACCTGCGTCAAAGTCTGCGCCTTCGGCGCGATAGAGATAGTCGACGGTCTCGCCGTCGTGGACCGCGAAAAATGCGTCGGCTGCGGTGCTTGCGCCGCCGAGTGTCCCAGAGGCGTCATCGCGATGGCGCCAAAGCGCTCAAAGATACAGGTCGCTTGCAGCAACCCGCTCAAAGGTCCTTTCGTGAAGCAGGTCTGCTCCGTGGGCTGCATCGGCTGCACCCTCTGCGTCAAGGCCTGCCCTAAAGAGGCGATTGAAATGAAGGGCAGCCTCGCCGTCATAGACGCGGCAAAGTGCGTAAACTGCGGCCTCTGCGCGCAGAAGTGCCCCGTAAAAGCAATCGCCGACGCAAGACCGCCAAGGCCGGCGCCGGCGGTAAAAGCCGCCGAGCCCGCCTCCGCGCAGCAAGCCTAGGAGACCCAAAAGGCTGGGCGATGTGAAAAGCCCGGCCCCGCTTAAAAATTACATTCAAAGAGGACGGGAAAAATTTATTTCTTGTCCTCTTTTTTATGAGGAAAGCGGCGACCAAGGCGCATGCCACTCAAGCGGATGCCACCCTGGCAATTCCCTGCTGGCATCCCATTTTTACACGACGAAATATTAATGTGTTTGACCAAGGCGCTTTAGCAAACATTGACATCAGGAGGCGATATAATATAGTGAGCATGTGTTTTAAAAGCAATATTTTATTTTTGAGGTGAAAGATAAGAGGCGCCCAAGCTCCTGACGCAGGCAAACGATGATTTGCATAGCATGCAAATTACTTGAGATGCCCCACGTCGGAATGACGCATCAGTCTTTTCACCCGTAGTTCCCTGTGATTCGCCGCTCCTTCGCGTTTTGCCGGCGGATGCTTTCTGAAGCAGGTAGTAAAAAATGCCGAGCTTGTATTCACGACCAAGCCGACTGGAAATGGCTCGAGGGAGAGGCGCTCTATGTAGAGATGCTGAACCAGCTGGGAATCTTTGAAGGCGGTATGAAGGGCAAGGCCTTTAAAGACGTAAAGGACGACCTCTTCAATTTCCAGTTTATCAGCAAATAAAACAAACTCATCCGCCGCCGCGGTGCGGGAGATATGGCCCGCATCGCCGCAATTTCGAGGAAGAAGGAAGTGGCTGCTGTGGCGATTCATTTCTTTCATCCGTTTGCAAGCCTCATCGGTTTAGGGAGCCTTTTGATAAATATATTTATCAGTCCCATCAGGGTCTTCATCGGCTATGCCATCGCGGCGCTGCTTGCCGCGCCGATCGGGGTGCTGATGGGGTGCAACGCGAGCGCCTACGCTTTGGTGAACCCGGTTCTTAGCCTATTAGGCCCATCCCTCCGATTTCCTGGGTGCCGCTTGTATTGGCATGGTTCGGCGTAACCAGTATCGCGAGCATAATTGGGCTGACACG